>NZ_JBALOW010000044.1:8755-9239 GCF_036965085.1 Bacillus sp. JJ1532 | reverse complement strand
GAAGCTAGACAATAAAAAAAGACCAACAGAACATTGGACAAATAATCAAAAACTTTGATTATCACTCCATATATTTTGTTATGGTCTTCAGTTCTTTGTTTAATCTTTCACTTCAATCGTTTCTTCCTCGTCTTCTACTGTTTGCTCCTCTTCGTCCACTCTGTATTTTTCAATCGGAGGCTCTAACTCTACTATTAAATATTCACCTTCGTTAAATAATGCACCAGGTTTTAAATTTTGCTTCTTTACATATCCATTTCCAACAGAATTTAGCTTTAAATTTCCTAGCTTGGCAATCTTCATTACGTCTCGCAATGACCAACCTGTCATATCCGGAATCGTTAATTGCCCATCTGTTCGAATCATAACCTTTTCTTTCGAAAGCAAGTTTGAGCTAGCTTCTGGAAGCTGTTTTATTATCTGATTGCCTTTTCCAATTACAATCGGTTCCATCCCTTTGTTATTTAATTGTTTAATAGCCTCT
>NZ_JBALOW010000044.1:0-8715 GCF_036965085.1 Bacillus sp. JJ1532 | reverse complement strand
CGGTTGTTAGGTCTGTCACATTAGGTATTAAATCAAAATTAGGTTTTGTTTGCACTACTGGATCAATATTCAAATATTGCAGACTGCTCTTCATAACCGGATTAAAAATATCAGCAACTGGAATTGCTCCACTCGTATGAATATCAATTTCAGGCTGCTGGACTGCCACATAGACAACTAACTTAGGATCATCCTTTGGAGCCATTCCTAAAAATGAAAACACATAGTTTTGACGGCCAGTTAAATATCCGCCTTGAGGATCAGGAATTTGTGCAGTCCCTGTTTTTCCAGCAATATCGTATCCTTCAATATTGTAATAATTGAAGCCGGTTCCTTTAGGTGAGGATACGACCGTTTCCAAAATATCTCTAACTTGTTTTGCTGTGTTTGCGGAAATAGGCTTTCCTGCAATTTCGGGCTCGGTCTTTTTAACTATTCTATCATCACTATTAGGATCGACAATTCTACTAATAATATGAGGCTTCATCATATTCCCATCATTGGCGATAGCAGTAGCCGCCTGAACCTGCTGGATAGGAGTAATAGCTGTTCCCTGCCCAAAGCCAGTTGTTATTTTTTCCAATGGCCAATTATAGACGATTTTACCTCCTGTTTCTTTCGGCAATTCAATTCCTGTTGGCCGGTCAAAGCCAAAACTCGTTAAATATTGTTCGTAGCGGTCAAAGCCCAGTTTTTCTTTTACAAGTTTTGCGAATACAACGTTGGATGAGCGTTGAACCCCTTCTAAATAGGAAATGGTTCCCCAGCCATTGCCATTGTTCCAATCTCGAACAGGTCTTGTCTTATTATCTACGGCATATTGTCCTGACTTAAATGAATCATTCGGGTTGAAAACTCCTTCTTCAATAGCCGCTCCCAAGGTAAAAATTTTCATCGTTGAACCTGGTTCAAATGAATTCTCAATGATCTCATTATGCCATGTTTCACTTATCCCTTCCTTCGTCATTGGGTGAAATGAGGGCCTTTGCCCCATTGCCAGGATCTCTCCGGTTTTCGGATCTGCCACAACCGCGAAAATTTTCTTTGGTTTATATTCGCTATCTACTTTATTTAAAGAATCCTCCAAAAAGGTTTGGATTTTCTTATCAATCGTTAAATAGACATCCTGTCCATCACGAGCAGGGGTAACATGTTCCTCACTGTCAGACAATAGGTATCCCCAAAGATCACTTTCGTATTTAACCTTGCCATTTTCCCCTGTCAAAATATCATTCAGACTTTGCTCTAATCCGAGCATTCCTATTGTATCAGTTCTATTTTTTTCAGTTTCTTTTTTTTCTACGTAACCAACTAAATGGGAAGCAAATACACCATTAGGATAAAAACGTTTTGTATCTTTAATGAATGTAATCCCAGGAAGCTTCAATTCTTCTATTTCTCTTTTCTTCTGGTTTGTTAAATCACGGCCAGCTTTGCCGAACTCAACCTGAAAAGGCTTTTCATTACTATCAGGTTTTAATTTAGTTAAGATTTTATAAATGTCTGACTCATTCATTTCAATTACTTTTGCAAGTTCTCTTGCCGTTTTTTCTGGATTCATCACGTGACGGGGCTTTTTATCATTTGTGGTCATTTTCTCATCTAAAATCGCAACAAGTTTATATGAGTTCATATCAGTAGCGAGGACTTCTCCATTTCGGTCAAATATCGTCCCTCGCCTTGCTTCTATTACTCTTTCATTTTCATATTTTTGTTGCGCCTTTGCAGCTAGAACATGTCCCCGGATTTCACCTGTCATTTGTATGGAGATAAAGCGGTAAACTAAGACAAAAAAGAGCAGACCAAATATTACAAATAATATTGCTGCTCCAAAGTTAATATTTGGCTGTTTTTTAATCATTAATCGTGCACAACCTTAACATTGTTTTCATTTAATTTCAGCCCTAGCTCCTTCGCCTTTTCCCAAATCCGTTCGTATGTACTTAGTTCGCTTACTTGCATTTCAAGATCTCCATTTACCCTATTCTGTTCCTGAATAGCTACTTTTGTATCTTGAATTTCTTTATTTATTTCGTAAATTGCCGCTTGATTAGAGACAATATTAACTGCACCAAAACAAACAATCCCTGTGAAAACTAAACCTAATATTTTTTCCCCTGGTGAAAGCCACGGATTTCGATTCTTTACCTTCTTTGGTGCTTGTACCATTTGTTTTTGCTGTTCATGTCTTTGCTCTTGCTGGAGTTTCCGCGCTAGGTTTCCCATTCTATCCCTCCTGTTATAGTTTCTATTTTAGTTTTCAATTATTTTCTATAATTTTTCAGCGATTCGAAGCTTTGCTGATCTAGCTCTATTATTCATCTCCAGTTCTTCTTCAGACGGAGTGATAGGCTTTCTTGTAATTAATTTTAAGACTGGTTTGAATTCATCTGGAATAATCGGCAATCCATGAGGGAGATTAGGTGTTTCGCTCGCAGCTTTAAATGAAACCTTGCAAATCCTATCCTCGAGTGAATGGAATGTAATGACACTAATCCTTCCGCCAGGCTTCAAAATATCAATAGCTTGCTGCAAGGATCTCTCAAATACGCCTAATTCGTCATTAACGGCAATACGTATTGCCTGAAAAACTCTTTTTCCAGGGTGACCGCCTTTTCTTCTAGCGGGGGCTGGAATTGCTTCCTTAATCAATTCAACGAGCTGGCCAGTCGTTTCAATTGGAGACAGTTCGCGTGCAGCTTCAATTTTTCGAGCAATTTGCTTTGAAAACTTTTCTTCTCCGTATTTAAAGAAAATCTTTACTAAATCACCATAGCTCCAATGATTAACGACATCATAAGCAGAAAAATCTGCATCCATGTCCATTCTCATATCTAATGGAGCATCATGATGATAGCTAAAGCCTCGTTCAGGAGTATCTAATTGGGGAGATGAAACACCTAAATCATACAATACCCCATCAACTTGATGAACTCCCAACTTTTCCAATTCCGCTTGAAGATGTTCAAAGTTACTTTTAATAAATGTTATTCTATCACCGTATTTTGCAAGTTTTTCCTTAGCATGTAAAATAGCCGTATCGTCTTGGTCAAAAGCATATAGCTTTCCATTACCTGATAGCTTGGACAATATTAATTCACTATGTCCTGCCCCGCCTAATGTACAATCAACATACACGCCTTCAGGATGAATATCCAAACCATCTACTGTTTCTTTCAGTAATACTGTTGTATGTTCAAACATGATGTCCACCTCTTTTTCTGCTGAATAAAGTTAAATATCAAACCCAATCATATTCTCTGCAATTTCAGCAAAAGATTCCTCTGAATCAGAGAAATAATCCTCCCATAAACTTTTACTCCATATTTCAATCCTGCTGGAAACCCCTAAAACGACACATTCTTTTTCCAAGTTTGCATATGAAGCAAGAGGGGAGGTTATATTTATTCTTCCTTGTTTATCAATTTCACATTCCGTAGCACCAGAAAAGAAAAAACGGGTAAATGCACGAGCATCTTTTTTTGTGAGCGGTAAGCCTTTAAGCTTTTCTTCTAGCAGCTTCCATTCATCCATTGGGTAGCCAAACAAACATTGATCCAAGCCGCGTGTTAGGACAAATGATTCTCCTAAACCATCACGGAATTTAGCAGGTACAATTAAACGGCCCTTATTATCAATGTTATGATGGTACTCCCCCATGAACATACCCACTAACCCCACTTTCTTACTCAAATGTACCACATTCCCCCACTTTCCTCCACATATTTTTAAAATTCTATGACTGGCTTTAAAATCCTTTAGAAAATATCAGCTATTCCCATTTTTTCGTTCGTCTTTTCCCTACAAATCTTTGCACCATTTTAAAATCCTCTCTGTTCTTCAACAAAAAAAGACTTCATCCTATGGGATAAAGTCTTTTTTCGGCAAATATTTTATTGCTTACATTTTAATTAATTTATGGGTGCCATCGAATGTAAAGCTGCACTCCAAAAGGTTATGGATAAAGTTAAATCCATATTGATTGATAAAGAATAAACAATTCAACATCCGTTCTTGGGGTGAACCTAGTGGCCTGATGGCATTCTCTACCCTTGCAAACTTATTTATCAATACGTCATATTTTAATTGTTCTGCCTGATCAAGCTTTGCTTCCATAAAATCCAGCTGCTTGATCAATAAGCCTTCATTCTTTTTAAGAAGTGGAACCAAGCCTCTATCTTTTTTCATTAAATAGCTTTCCAGCATTTCGTAATTTTGCAGAAATTCCTGCTTTGTTTTATTGAAAAGCTCTTTCAATTGCTGATCCCTAATTGATTGTAGAAACTGAAGCCTTTCCTTTTCTGTACCCGAAATTAATACTTCTTCCAAATCAAGCCCAAGCTCAAGTATATCTGATTCTATAGAGCGATCTAGGAAGGTAATATTTAGACGAGGTACGATTGGAGGCATTCTTAAATCAAAGTGTTCAAACGCCATTTTTAGCTCTGCCCAGTACGCAATTTCTCCAGGTCCAGCAATAAAAGCAAGTGTTGGAAATAGCCATTCTTGCATGATCGGTCTAGTTACTACGTTATTGCTAAGCTTTTCAGGAAACTCCTGTGCGAGATCAAGCAAGCTTTGCCGGGTGATTTGAAAGGAACCGTCTTTTCCGCTGAATGCATCCTTATCCTTATCATACTCTAGGAGGATTCTTTCATAATTATCTTCGTCATAATAAAATAAATTTGCAGCATCATTACTTATTTCAATCATATTTGAAAAGCCATCTTCTTTAAGTTCAGACTGCTGGGATAATACAGATTTCGTGATCTCTTTAAAGCTGTTTATTTGTTTGACAAAAAACTCCTTTTCAAGACTTCGAAGTTTTCGGTCACCTGAATCAATAATTAAGAGACCCGTATCCTTAAACATCTGCATAATAAGATAGGCAAAAAAATCAACAAATGAATCAGATTTGCTGATAGCTGCTTCCGCTTCTGCCAGAAGGCCTAGCGTATGTTCAGTTTCCCCAAAAGTTTGAATAATCGCTTCCACCCATTTGAGACACTGTTCCCGGTCGATCGTAATATCAGAGACCATTCGTTTATCACGTATTTTTTCCGGATATACTTTCTTTTCGATTTTATTGTTATTTTCAACATATACATGATTAACTTCCTGATAATCATGATCCTCTCCTGCAATCCAAAAGACTGGTATAACCGGAATATTTAATTCCTGCTCCTTTTGTTTCGCCAGGCTAACGATCGAAATAATCTTATGTATGCTATAAAGTGGCCCAGTAAGTATACCCGCCTGCTGACCACCAATAATAACTGTACTATTTTCCTGCTTCAGCTTTTGGAGTGAAGACTGAACCATTTCAGAGCCTGGGAATTTAGACATGTATTGTTCAATGTGAGCTGCGAGTTCTTCTCTCATATATGAACGATTCAATAATTCTCCGCGGCGTTTTTCAAAATCTAAGTGGTCATTGTAACGATAATGAAAATATCTCTGAATATTCTTTGTCTGTTCTAAATATTCTGTTGCAAATCGGTTTGTCGCCGGTAAGGAGAGATTTAAAATCTCCATTTAAGTCTTCCTTTCTAATCCACAATTTTCATTAATAGGCTGTACATGCTTATCAATCATTCTTATTCATCTTCATTTGTTTCCATATGAGTATAGCATTGTCTGATTTGAAAAGAAAAAGACTTTGCTCAAAATTATATTAACCTCCCGCTACAAATCCACTTACGCTTTGAATTAATCCAATTACTGTTAACACAATATATGCCGTAAAAAATACGAGAAAATTAAATCGCCAAAACCCTTTGAAAACTAGCAGCAAATTTATTTCATGTTTGATTTTCCAATGAAGTAAGACAAATATAATGGCTAAAACAAGCAAGGATAAAAAAATAATCCATAAAAACGATTGTTCCCAAATTGCCAGTATTAAAAAATGGACAGAGATGATAAACAGGAAGGTACTTACATCTAGAGCCATGTGTACTGATTTTTTATGCTGCCTTGTCACTTGCTTACATATAATGAATACGAGAAAATAACCTAATAATGGAATTGTAACAAATATAGCAATGACTGAAGATAAAAAAGATATCATTCATACGCCTCCCTTCCTTAATACTCCTTACCTTTTATCGAATGATAAAAAAATTCAGTAAGAGGAGCATGCACTCCAATGTCACCTGCCTTTTCCAGCACATAGCCTAGGATCGCATCCACTTCAGTCGGTCGATTTCCATCTAAATCTTGGAGCATGGATGAACGATTAGCAGCTGTTTTCCTGCATACATTTTCAAGATGTGATAGTGTCTCATCTTTATTCTCCATATATAAAATAGAACTAATTTCGTTAAACATTTGCTCAAAGAGCTTATTGTAATATGGGTTGTCAAGTAGTTCACCATTGCGAACATTTAAAACTGCGGTTAAAGGATTAATAACTGAATTTACAATTAGCTTTTTTACTAGCATGCTTTCATAATCTTTTTCTGTCACAAACGGAAAGCGATCAACATATTGATTTGCTATTTCATTCATAAGGTTTAAAGATTGGCCCTTATATATAGCTATTCTCGTAATTCCATTTCCTGTATGAATAACATGATTTAAACTTTCCTTCTTTGCTCCATGCTCGACAGATCCAATATAAACATTATTCGCCTGTATCGAATCCAATAATTTGATATGCCCCATACCATTTTGCAGAAATAAGAAAGATCCTTTATAGCAGGGGGCAATGTCTGCGATTCTCTGCAAAATATCGGGCAAATGATATTGTTTAACAGCAAGAATTGTTAAATCTTCATTTCCTTCCCAAGCAGAAAACTTTGCAGTGTTAATAGAATGAACGATCTTTTGTTCATTTTTTTCAAAAATTAATCCTTCAGATGATAAGGTAAACTCCTGTTCCATTGAACGGACATATAAGCATACATGATGAAATTCATTTAGATAATGGGCAAATAGAAGACCTAATGATCCTCCGCCAATAATTGCAATTTTCATAACATCCACTTCACTATCTATGTATTTAGTCATATTTTAACAGAAAAATGATAAAAGGTAATTAGAAAGACTACTATTAAGAGTTAATTATATGTATACAAAGAACCCCTTTTTCGGAAGTGAAAAAGGGAAATAATAACCTTAACATCCAATTCAACAAATTAACTGCATTCACAGCATCTCAAATATTGACTGAAAAGGTTTTATTTAAAAGAAAGCTTGTCGTATAATTGCCGCTTTTAAAGTCTGAATCCATCAATATTTCTTTAAAAAGAGGTGCATTTGTATTAATTCCCTTTAACTCAAGTTCAGCAAAAAATTTGCTAGCCTTCCTTATTGCCTCATCCCTAGTTTCACTATATATTATGCACTTTGCGATCATTGGATCATAAAAGGGTGTAACAGTAGAGGCTGAATCATATCCTGAATCTACACGGACACCTTTAATGGCATGCCATTGGAACACTTCAATTTTTCCCGGAGAAGGCAGAAAACTTTTCGGGTCTTCTGCATATAATCTAAATTCAATCGCATGTCCCGATCTGCTTATTTCATTTTGCAACAGCGGTAATTTATCTCCCCTAGCAACAAGAATTTGCCATTCCACTAGGTCCAAACCCGTTATTTGTTCTGTAACAGGATGCTCTACTTGAAGCCTTGTATTCATTTCTAAAAAATAAAAATTTTCCTGCTCATCCACAATAAATTCAATTGTGCCTGCATTTTTATAGTTAACTGCAGAGGCTGCTTTTAAGGCTGTCTCGTACATTTTCCCCTTACATTCTTCAGTTAAAAATGGGGATGGTGATTCCTCTACCACTTTTTGGTGCCTTCTTTGAATGGAGCAATCCCTTTCGTACAAGTGGACATTATTTCCATAATCATCTCCAAAAATTTGTACCTCTATATGCCTTGCATTTTCTATATATTTTTCAACAAATACTTCTTCTGAACCAAAATAGGCTTTTGCTCGCGCTTTCGTAGACCCAAAGGATTTGGCAAGGGCTTGCTCATTTTCACAGCGTATCATGCCTATTCCTCCACCGCCTCCGCTAGCTTTAAGCATTACTGGATAACCAATTAACTCTGCGAGCCGGCAAGCTTCCTCAAGTGTAGAGGTTCCTTCCTCACTGCCTGGAACTACTGGTACACCCGCCTCCATCATCGTTCGCCTTGAGACAATTTTGTCTCCCATTAATTCAATCGTATCCGGAGATGGACCAATAAATGAGATTCCCGCCTTATGTACAGCCTTTGCGAAATCCGCATTTTCCGATAAAAAGCCATAGCCAGGATGAATGGCATCTACTCCTTCCTTTTTCGCGATTTCCAGTATCGTATCCATTTTTAAATACGATTGATTCACCGGTGCTTCTCCAATACTAAATGCATGTGCAGCCTTTTTGACGAAAGGCATTTCCTTGTCGGCATCGGAATAAACAGCGACAGTTTCAATGCCCATTAAATGACAGGTTTTGATAATACGTAAAGCAATTTCTCCTCTATTTGCAATTAATATTTTCCTCACTAATGGCTCTCCCCTTTCTTCCTCGATGTCTAACAAGAAGCTGATCTAAAGTCCATTGAAAGGTTAAATAATCCATGTAGTATACTTCTACAACCTTCCGTGTTTTCCTCCTTTACGTGTAAACGGTTCGATGAGAATAATCGCTAGTCATTTCCATATAAAGATTAAATGTCAGATTGATTACAATTTCCTGATTATTGTTATATAAT
>NZ_JBALOW010000043.1:0-79945 GCF_036965085.1 Bacillus sp. JJ1532 | reverse complement strand
GTGCCTTCTTCAGCTTGTCCATCATCGGCAGGTTTAGCTACTTCGTCAGTAGCCTGTGCTCCTTCTTCGCCATCTTCTTCATCCGGTTTTGGTTCATCTTTATCATCATTTGTATCAAGATTAACGGTTTTAAACGATTTATCTTTCGCTAATTCACTGATCAATTTTCCTTTCTCAGGAGATCCTGGCAGACTAGTAGCTAATTTAGAGACTTTCTGGCCGTGGTTTTTTACTTGATTCACAACTTCTGGATTAACTCCTTTATTATCAAGCTCTGCGGCGGAAGATGGTGCTCCTGCAGCTAAGAATGCAGTAGCTACCATAGATGTGGACATCACAAAAGGGGCCACTTTTTTCGCTAATTTTCTACTTTCTTTTTTTGAATTCATCTGTTTTTTACTCATCTTTTCATCTCCCTATTATTATTTATTCTCTTACTTGCTGATAGATGTTTCTCTACAAATTTTATGTATTAGCAACACCTCCCTTTATAGCAGAATAAGAAAATACAGATTCTAGCAGCTCTATGACTGCCTGACTCATACTATAAATTAGAGAGATTACCATGATATGTCACACGAATTAAGAAAAATAACGATTCGCTTACCATTTTGTAGAATATTGTAATAAATAAAATGTCTTTATTTTCCAATTTACCCTTTCAATTTAATTTTCGGATGGTGATTTTTAGATATACCGCCTGCGTTTCCATCTGTTCCTATTCTTTCCAAGTTACCTGCAAAACCCTAACAACTCCCTTTACAAATAAAACAGTAACGAAAAAATTATTTCTATATATTAAGAAAAGTTAACAAAAAAAGAATAGTGATCATGAAACGGTCACAATTCTTTTTATAAAGACGCAAACTTCCCTTTCCATTCTCTTCGTTCTACACTAAATATATCTTTATTAGTGGACCATAAAACTAAATCATTCCCACTGCCAAGAGTAATATAGAAAGGGGAAATCTCCTGAATAGGACACGCTTCAGTCCTTTTATCCTTTCTATGTCCTTTAAAACCTACTTATAGGACACGCTTCAGTCCTTTTACCATTTCTATGTCCTTTAAAACCTATTTATAGGACACGCTCCTGTCCTTTTACCCTTTCTATGTCCTTTAAAATCTATTTATAGGACACGCTTCAGTCCTTTTACCATTTCTATGTCCTTTAAAACACATAAAAAAGAATAGGACATCTCTTTGATATCCTATCCCCAATCTTTTTCCTCAGATTCATTCATTGCTATTTTTATATTTAGGCATGTAAATCATCGTCTTAAATAAGTCTCCGTCAACTTGAATCATAAATTTCCCTTTTTGTATTTCAGTCAGGCTTTCGGCAATAGATAGCCCTAAACCGCTGCCTTGGCTAGTTCTGGATTCATCTCCTCTTGTAAAACGCTCCATTAATTCGTCTGCCGAAATATTGAGCTCATAGGCTGAGATGTTCTTGAAGGTGAGAAGGATTTCGTTGCCTACATCCTCGATATCAATATAGACTCTTGATCCTCTGAGAGCATATTTGAATATATTGGATAATACGTTTTCAATGGATCTCCATAATAATTTTCCATCGGCTTGAATATAAACCTTTTCCTTAGGGTAATTGAACCTAAATTCTAACCCTAGCTCTTCTATTTTATCACTCACTTCCCCTAGGCCCTGATTGATTAACGATCCAATATCGATTCGCTCCAACTGAACCGGGATATTTCCGCTAGAAGCCTTTGCTGCTTCAAATAAATCATCAGTTAATATTTTTAACCGTTTTGATTTTTGATCCAATACTTCGACATATTCTGCTACCTTTGCTGGATCCTTTTCCTTTTTCAATAGATCTACATAGGTAATAATAGAAGTTAATGGTGTTCTTATATCATGGGATACATTGGTGATTAGCTCTGTTTTCAGCCGCTCACTTTTTAATTCGCTATCTACAGCTTTTTTCAAACCATCCGTAATGCTGTTTATGTTAGCAGCAAGTTTACTAAACTCTCCCTTTCCGCCAACATCGATGCTGTGATGAATATCCCCATCTTTTATTCTTTCTACTCCTACCTTAATTGCATTAAATGCCTTGATTCTTCTTAAGGAAAACCAAGCTGCGAGGCCTAAAGTGATAGGAAACATGAAAAATGTTAAAGCAATCAATATGGGGTATCCAATGACGATCAGAACCGTCTTTACCGCAATATTTCCGTTATCATATACATCCCTTACAAACTTAAACAGCATCGAGAAGAGTTTATAAATTAACGTATGCGTGATGAACGTTCTATTTTTGATATGCCTAACTAGTGATAGAATTAGCATAAATCCTGCTGCAGAAATCGGAATCGTGATCGGAATGACTGCTTTGTCCATGTTTGTAAAACCCACAGATTCCATTGTGGCAACCCATATCACTGTAAGTCCTGAGAATAGGAAAAAGTTTATATCAACATATAATTTATCTACTGCATGTAAGTGTACCTCTTGATCCTTAAATGACTTTCTCCCAGCCACAGATACCAAATATAGAAATAAAAGAATAAATCCTGTTAAAAATCCTACTAATCTATAAAAGCTTTTTGTTGCACTTGCCTTATTTTCTTTCCATTCTTTTATTTTGTTATTTAAAAATTCGTCCGTAAAAGCGATATAAATAACCTGACCTTTCGGACCAAATTCCTCTTTATTTAACCAATAGAAGGATTCATTTTCTTCTATTTCTTTTGGGTAGATCTCGCTTAAATAATTCTCTAAAATTAAGTAAGATGGATAAGTTTTAAACTGTCCCTTTTCCGTCTGCGAACTGTTCTTATATAGATTTTCCCCATCACTGGCATAATATAAAGGACCTTTAACCTCTTTTATATTTTGCAATAATAAATGAAATTCTCTTAAATCATTCTTGATCAGCCTGTCCTTTGCCTGAGAGATTTTCTCTGCATATTCTTCTTTAAACTTTTCATAGTTTTCTGCTTCACTTAAATTTGGATTAAAACTTTTCGAATTCTCGTGGTAGTCGAGGAATAAGTTTTCTTCTTCGTTTCTTAATTCATTCTCACTGATCGTTCCTCCATTTAATATATGCTCTTCACTTTTATATTCCCCGATCAGTCTAGTGAGATCGTAAATGAGAGGTTCACTGTCCCTTTCAAATGATTTACTGCGAAAGTAGTTGTCTTCAAAAACGAGTCCAAAATTATCATGGACATCTAAATCTACAGCTGCTTGGATGGCACCTGTAAAACATGTAATCATTAAGATAAAAACCATTATTTTTGTTGTCATTAAGTGGCTAAACTTTTTCAACTTTATATCCAACTCCCCACACCACCTTTAAATATTTGGGCTCTTTAGGATTGATTTCAATTTTCTCTCTAATTTTTCTAATATGAACGGTGACCGTATTTTCTGGACTGAAGGCTGTTTCATTCCATACTTTTTCATAAATTTCCTCAATGGAGAATACTCTCCCGGCGTTCGCTGTCAGAAGCTTTAGGATCTTATATTGCACCGGTGTCAAGTGGACTGCCTCTCCATCGACCGTTATCGTTTTGCTTTCATCATCAATCATGAGTCCGCCCGTTTTAAAGACATTTTTCTTTGTTTCCAGCCCGCCTAATGTTGTATACCTTCTTAGCTGCGATTTCACTCTTGCGATGAGCTCTAAAGGATTAAAAGGCTTCGTTATGTAGTCATCTGCTCCTATGTTTAATCCTAATATTTTGTCGTAATCCTCCGATTTAGCGGAAAGCATGATCAATGGAATTTTATTATTTTCTCTAATCTTCATGGTCGCCTTTATTCCATCCATCTTAGGCATCATAATATCCATGATAATCAGATGAATCTCCTGATCATCGATGATTTCAATCGCCTCGATCCCATTAAAAGCTTTAAATATTTGATAGCCTTCATTTTCTAAGTAAATTCCAATCGCATCCACAATCGCCTGATCATCATCACAAACCAATATGTTCATTTCCATTCACTCCTGCCTATATAATCGATGGCCCATCTCCCCTTTATTTTTTGTTATAAAGGTATGATAGCCAATAAATCTTAACAAACTCTTTATGTAAATCTTAAGATTTTCTTAGTATTAGATCCTATGAAAATAATATAGGTTCTGGGCTCCACAGAAAAGAGATTCCATTAACTAAGCTACTGCCTGAAGATTTGGTGTTTGGTCCGGATGGTGACCTCTACATTACCAGCTTCCGGGTGAAGCCATTTAGAGGCAAGGATTATTAAAAACATTCTTCTCCTTCGAAATTATAAGATTCAGAATAATCAGGTGATTGAATATAATAAAAAGCAGGAGAAAAGGAGGAGAGATGGATATGACATGGTATGAGGCATTAGTATTGATTCATGTGATTGCCGCAGTGATTGGACTGGGGCCAGCATTTATCTTTTCCATTATTTCAAGATTTCCTAAGACAAAAGAACAGTTACTGTGGACGAATGATTTATTAAGTAAACTTGAAAAGCCGGTGAAAATAGGGAGTATCACTTTATTCAGTACGGGGCTCTTAATGGGTGTGCTGAACACTCATTTGTTTACAGCCGGCTGGTATATTGCCTCGATTATTTTGTACATTGTTGCTCAAATTTTAGTCATTGGGATAGCGGGGAAAAAGTCAAAAAAAGCAGCTGAGATTTTGGAGAGCTTTCAAGGCAATGACATTCCGGAAGAGGTCACAGAGTTAAATAAAAAATCAGATACGGCGTTATCACTAGCTAGCATAATTGCGATCGTTATGATTGTTTTAATGTCAGTAAAACCATTTTGATGAAAAAGACAGACCGATTGGTTTGTCTTTTTCATTTACAAATAAAGAAATTTACTCACATACAATTATTTCGCGAGTAAAGGACACACTTTGGAGATTTCACCTTTTCTATGTCCTTAAGCACATGAAAAAGGCGCTATTCTTAGAATAGCACCTTCATTAGATATTAATAATTGGAATATATACTCCAGTTCCAATCATTAAATTTATTTTAATTCGTTTCAACATTCTTCCTTTTGTATTCATCATATACGTCCAATGCCGCCTGTAAGCTTTCACCTTTATTCACATGAAAGCCTTTCCGGATAAGGGTTGCTTCTAATGCCGAAAGAACATGAAGAATATTTTTCTTGCGGGAGCTAAATCCCATTGTTCCTATTCTCCAGATCCTGCCTTGAAGCGGTCCAAAGGAACTGGCAATTTCCACTTCAAAATCTTCTAGCATCATGGAACGTACCTCTTCTCCGTCAATACCTGCCGGAATCTCAATGGCAGTCACAACAGGAAGCTTATGCTTTTCATCACCAAATAACTCCAAACCCATCGCATTAATTCCTGCTACTAATGCTCTTTCATTTAACTTATGGCGGGCAAAGCGGTTTTCAAGGCCTTCTTCAAGAATAATACGAAGCCCTTCTCTTAAAGCATATTGCATACTGGTCGCTTCCGTATGATGATTCAAGCGGACCGGGCTCCAATAATCCTGGAGCTGTGCTAAATCAAAATAATTGCTTGTAATTCGATTATTAGATGGCTCGCTCTGGAATTTCTTCAGGCCCAATTCAATGCTTTTTCTTTTATTGATCACTTCTTCAATTCGGTCGTTATAAGTAATCGGAGCCAATCCAGCTGGAACGGATAAGCATTTTTGTGTACCGCCAATAACTGCATCAAGCTTGAGGTCATCCACCTTGATGTCGACCCCTCCTAATGAGGCGACAGCATCGACAACCAACAAAACATCTGCATTACGGCAAGCTTCCCCAATTTCCTTTAGCGGCTGCATGCAGGCAGTTGATGTTTCCCCATGAACAATGGCCACTATTTTTGGAGAAACCTCATGAATCTTATTTATGACAACTTCCGGATCAAATACTTCTCCCCAAGGAACCTCCATTGTCGTCACCTCTGCTCCATAGCGCTGGCAGATTTCAGTTAAAAGATAGCCGAAACGGCCGTATATCGGAACTAAAACTTTATCTCCGGGTTCAATGATACTGCATAGGACCGCTTCGATCCCTGCTCTCGAAGTCCCATCAACCGGAAATGCCCAGTGATTATCTGTTTGAAATAATTCTCGGAGCATTTCCATCGTTTCATTCATGATATTCGTAAAGGCAGGATCAAATTGTCCTAAAATCGGGGTAGCCATCGCCCTTAATACTCTTGGATCAACCTCTACCGGCCCCGGTGTCATAATTGTTCTGAGGGGGACATTTAAATCTTTATATTTGGTCATAGATGTAATCTCCTATTATGAATAAATTTAAAAGTATATGAATAATTATAAAATAAATTCTAACAGGATAAAGTACTCGAATCAACGGACAATTCAAAAAACTAAATAGTAAAACAGTTCCAATTATATTAGAGCCCTTACATACAAGGTATACATATTTTTAAAGAATGAAAGGAGAGCACTATATGAATTTTAATATGAAAGAAGCGATTGAAGTTCTAGAGCGTACTCCACAAACATTAGAGTTTTTTTTAGCTGGTTTATCTGAAGAATGGCTGAAATGTAATGAAGGCGAGGGAACCTGGAATGTCTCTGAAGTGATAGAACACCTCATTGAATGTGAAAAAAACAATTGGATTCCCAGGCTAGAAATCATTCTTCAGGAAGGTGTAAATAAACCCTTCCCCCCGCTTGACCGATATTCACATTTATATAAGAGGTCTGAAGAATCAATTGAACAAAGTCTGAATGAATTTAAAATAGTTAGAGAACAAAATATAGACAAATTGAAGGCTCTAATTATACCTGAATTACATCTTGAATTGACTGGTTCACACCCCGAATTTGGTGCAGTGAAACTAAGAGAATTACTTTCTACATGGGTTGTTCATGATTTAACACATATTTCTCAAATAGTTCGGGTTATGGCCAAAAGATATCGGGAAGACGTTGGTCCGTGGAAGGAATATTTGAGTATATTAAAAAAGTAATATTAATACTAGAAAATAGAATGATCCTAAATAAAACCTAGTTATCTTGAATGACCTTCAGATATCAACATGAAACTACCGCTCTGAATGGTATTCTGGCACCTAGAAAAATTAAAGAGTTCGTTCGATGGAGGCTCGTTTCGCTTCCTCGGTCTTCAAAGCTCCGTACTCCAAAAGAATGACCTGCCTAAATAGTTCGTAAGAAGTGATATTTCTAATTAGTTAGAAAAATATGAATATTAATCCCCATCTCCTTTTTCAGTTTCTTAGTCTGATCTATTCATTTTCTAAAAAGATAGAGGAATCAAGGGGAAATCGTGGAATTACCTCCTTATATTCACATAAAAAGAGGAGGGATTAAGAATGAAAAAGGTTTGGAAGGTGTTAAGTTCAACGGCTTTGGCTGCATCTTTATTTGCCGTGCCGACAGTGGGGTCAGCAGATCCAGGGCCAAGTCCGCAGCAGGGGGAAAATCTATCGATTGAAGGCTTCATCAGCTATGAGGAGCTCGGGAAGAAGCTAGAGCAGATTCAAAAATCGAGCCAAGGAAAAGTAAGTGTTGAAACAGCTGGGTACACGAACCAGGGACGTGGAATTTACAAGGTGTCGGTTGGTCATGGCGATAAGGTTGTGCTGATCCAAAGTGAAATTCATGGAAATGAGAAAACGGGAACAGTTGCGCTCCTAAACATTCTGCAAAACCTGGGATCCAGCAATTCTAAAGAAGCGAAGAAAATCTTAGATGAGCTTACCATTGTAGTCATTCCGATGATGAACGCGGATGGTTCTGAGCTGAGTCGCCGTGCGAATGATATGGATTGGTCAGAGGTCGTTGCTAAATTTCCTCATCTTGCAAATGTGAAGCCAGCGTGGAACTATTATTCCACTCCAGGAAGCTGGAATTATGATAAGAACCCTGGCTTTGACGTGAATCGTGATTTCAACCCGGACCTGAACTATGTTCCTAAGGCAGAGGATTTCCCAGGAGCATCTAATAAATACGGCTGGTTTATTACACCGGAAGCACAAACGGTAAGAGATGTATACAAAGACTTGAAGGCGGAGTTTGGAAATGTGGATGTATTCGTTGATCTCCACCACCAAGGATTCCCTTATGTAGAGGGGACGGATGATCGAGTAACAATGTCCATTTCAGGCAAGTTCGTTACGAATCCAAACAGTCCTGGCGGAGAAAAATATGCTGCTTACGCGGATAACTTCAATTATGACTTCTCACGCCAATTGAATTTAGCAGTCTATAATGCCTTACAAGCAAAAGGAAATTCGGTCTTTACCAATATTTCATTATATGATCAAAAAATTGACCTGCCTGGTACTGCTCTAGGTTCATTTGCTTTAAATGGAAGTGGAACAGTCCTATTTGAAGTAAGCGGCCAAACACAAAACTTCGGGCAAAAGAAGAAAGGCCAGCTCGTTAAAACGGTCGAAACCGGCCTTATGGGCATTATTAACGGCGTGGCAGATGGATCTGTCCATCAAATAAATCCAGAAGATTATGAAAACATTCCGATAAGTGTAAGAACTCCTGGCGGATTGTAAAAAATAATTGCTCATTTGCTACAATTTTAGAAAAAAAGATGAAAGAAGCTGTCCAGTAAGTCATGAAAAATGACTTTCCGGACAGCTTTAGCTTATTATTGCACAAAAAATTAAATGGTTTTTTCGACTGTGGCCGCTGTCTTAATGATCCCTTTTTCTACCCAGGATTCAATTTGCTCCTCCGTATAGCCCAAGTCACTAAGGATCTCTTCGGTATGTGCCCCGCAATTAGGACCCGCCCAATTAACCTCACCTGGGGTTTCACTTAGTTTCGGAACAATGCCTGGCATGACAATATCCCCTATTCGTTCATCAGGCACAGTAAGGAACATGTCTCGTTCTTGATAATGGGGATCGGCCAAAATATCCTCTATATTGTAAATAGGACCTGCTGGGATTGAACCAGCATTTAATTGCTCCATCACATCTGACAAATTAAATTGTTGTGTCCATAATGAAATTTCTTCATCTAAACGATCAGCTTCTTTCACACGTCCTTTATTGTCCTGAAGAAGTGGATCCTGCTCCAAATCAACGCGCCCCATCACTCTTGTCAAACGGTTAAATAACGAATCACTATTCGCACCAATGGCCACCCATTTACCGTCCTTTGTTGGATACACATTTGAAGGGGCTGTTGAGACATGTTGATTTCCTGTTCTTTCCCGTATTTTGTTCATATGAACATACTCAGGAACCATCCCTTCTAAGAAACTAAAAACAGATTCATAGAGTGCTACATCCACAACCTGACCTTTCTCCCCATTTTGCGCATCTCGATAATACAAGGAAAAAAGAGTTCCAATAACCGCATAAAGAGCCGCTACCGTATCACCAATCGGAAGACCTACCCTTACTGGCGGTCGGTCAGGGTAGCCTGTTACATAACGAATCCCTCCCATAGATTCTGCGATATTTCCAAATCCAGGCAAATCCCGATAAGGACCTGTTTGACCAAAACCTGATATACTCGTAATGATCAGTTTCGGATTAATAGCTTTCATATCTTCATGGGATAAACGCCATTTCGCAAGTGTTCCTGGTTTGAAGTTTTCAAGGACAACATCTGCTTCCGAAATTAACTCTCTAACAATATCTTGACCTTCTATCGAACGTAAATTAACGGAGATTGATCGTTTATTCCGCGTTTGTACCATACTCCAATAAGAGTCTTGACCTGGCGCATGGAGCCCCCATTGCCGGAGTTGGTCCCCTTCAAGAGATTCCACTTTAATAATTTCAGCCCCAAACTCTCCAAGAAGCCTTGAAGCGAAAGGCCCAGCTACAAATGCACCTAGTTCGATGACTCGGATTCCTTCCAATGGCTTTTTCAAAATAATTCCCTCCTACTTTATTAATAACAAAGCAGTTACACAACTTTTTCTACTTTGTTTTCATTTATTATTTTTAAAAGATGCAAATTCCGTGCCAATAAAAATACATACTTCTAATCCTGTAAATCATTAACTAGCAAGGGTTTTACTGTACGTTAATCTGTAATCGTTTCTCTTTGCAACTAAGAATCTACCTGCCCTTTGTTGCATGCAACATTAAGCAACTTTTACGCAACAAAAAACTCCTACAAATAGTAGGAGAGTGAAATTTTTGTATACAGTTGACCATTGACAAAGTCAGCTCATAAAATCCGAGAGTTATTTATTGGATTGAATCTTTTTCATTTTTCTCCATAGGGTTGAACGATGCATGCCTAATCGACTAGCAGCCTGTCCGATATTCCCTTTCTCCTCTTCTAGTATTCGAGTAATCCTATCTTCCTCTTTCTCTTCTTCCTTCGCCATCACTGGCACATCGCTATCTGCCTTATTGGTTTGTCTTTGTTCAGTAGAAATCCATACATCTGGGCTGAAAATATCAAGCGGTTCACCTGCATCTAATAACACAAATGCCCTTTCCATAAGATTGCGGAGCTCTCGAACATTTCCGGGCCATGAATAGTTTTGCAGCTTATAAATTTCTTCATCAGTAAAACTGTAATGATTTGTTTTCTTCCACTCTCGTAAAAATGCTTCAATGAGATAAGGTATATCTTCTCCCCTTTTCCGTAAGGGCGGAATTCTTAAGACTAATACAGCTAGTCGAAAGTAAAGATCCTCTCTAAACAATCCCTCGTGCATTTGTTGAACTAAATCACGGTTGGTTGCTGCAATAATTCTTACATCTACTGGGATCACCTTATTGCCGCCTACACGCATGACTTCTCGTTCTTGTAAAACACGAAGCAATCTGGCTTGGAGAAGAATTGGCAATTCCCCTATTTCGTCTAAAAATATCGTTCCGCGATGAGCAAGCTCAAAAAGTCCGGGCTTCCCACCTTTTCTGGCGCCTGTGAATGCCCCATCCTCATATCCAAATAATTCACTTTCCAGCAGAGTTTCAGGTAAAGCAGCACAATTCAAAGCGACAAATGGACCTTGCTTCCGGCTGCTTGCCATATGAATCCCTTGAGCAAGCATCTCTTTACCTGTCCCTGATTCGCCTTGTAAAAGCAAAGTTGAATCAACTGCAGCATACTTTTTGGCAAGCTCAATAAGTCTTTGCATGACTTTTGATTTAGCAACGATGTTTTCAAGTGTCCATTTCGCTTTTAATCCTTGATTATTTACTTGACGGCGGATTTTTTCTTCATATTGCTGTAATTCCGTAATATCTTGTACACTTGAAATCGCACCTATCAGTTTGCCTTCATAGTAAATAGGGGATCGGTTAATGACTGCCGTTCTTTGTCCAACTTTACGCAGTTGATCATGCTGAACACTTTGCTCGGTCAGCACACGCGTAATCCCTGGCTGCTTTGGGTTAACGTCCGTTACCATTTTTCCAATAGCTTCATCAATCGGAACACCGAGGAAGTCAGCTGCAGCCTGATTGTAGATCATGATACGTCCATCATTATCAATCCCGCATATACCCGCATGGGTCAACTCAACTATTTTCCGATAAAATTGAATTTGTTTTTCTAGTTGTTCATCCATTATGACCTCCTGAAATTTGATTGTTTTTAAATAATTTGATTTATTAGAATTTTATAATATAAGACAAGTATAGAATACTTCGCAGTAAACAGACAAGAGTCCGTCCTTTATTGAACAGAAAAAAGCCGTCACACTAAAATGGTGACAGCCTTAAAAATTATGATTTTTTTACCTTGAATTTGTTTTTTTCCAACGAAGCAATCGCGACTCTAGGAGCATAAGTACTCCATTTAAACTTATCGAAACAATCATTAGGATGACAAGAGCTGCAAATGTTCCTGCTGTATCAAAATTTCCAGCAGAATATTGAATTAAAAATCCAATCCCTTTATTGGATGCCGTGATTTCTCCAACGACCGCACCAATTAATGCATATGGGACAGATAACTTTAAACCAACGAAAACCCAAGTAAGAGCAGAAGGAATGATCACCTTTGTTACAATCTGCTTTTCAGAAGCTCCCATTAAGCGAATATTATCCAATAGGTCTTCATCTACATCCTTGACACCGGCAAATGTATTAAAAAATACAAGAAAGAAAACAATCATTGCTGCGAAGAGAATTTTCATTTCTATTCCGATCCCAAACCACAATATAAATAAGGGTGCTAGGGCTACCTTTGGCAAACTATAAATGGCGGTAATAAAAGGATCCATGACTTGCGCTGCAAAAGACCACCGTCCCAAAACAAATCCTACGACACAGCCTGCTAAAGCCCCTATGAAAAATCCAATAAATGTTTCTTGCAGCGTGATCCCAAGATGGAAGAATAAATCACCTGAAGTTGCCCACTTGTGTAAAGTATTCACAATATCACTTGGGGAGCTGATCCAGAATTTATCAATTAGGCGCCCTGCAGCTGACTCCCAAAGAATTAAGAAACATAGGAGAAAAGCTACTCGAATGCCCTGTATCTTTAGCTTTTTACTAAAAATGGAGGATGTACGAATGGGCTCCTCGGCGTTAAATAAAACTTGCACGTTCTCCTTATTAGTTGTTGCATTTGTTTGAGAGGTCATACTGCATTTACCTCCTCCACAAACTCTTCTCTTAAGGATTGCCATAGATTCGCATGCACTTTCCTAAATTCGTCAGTCATACGCAGGTTAAATACATCGCGCTTCTTCGGGAGATTCACTTCCTCCACTTTTTTTATTGTCCCTGGACGCTTGCTGAATACAGCAACACGCTCTCCTAACAAAACAGCTTCATCTAAATCATGAGTAACAAATATGATGGTTTTACCTGTTTCCTGCCAAATGTTGAGCAGCTTATCTTGGAGAATTAATCGAAGCTGGGCATCTAATGCGCCAAAAGGTTCATCTAGTAAAAGGGTTTCCGGATTATAGACGAGCATTTTAGCCAAACTAACACGCCGTCTCATTCCACCTGATAATTCCTGCGGATAATGGTTTTCAAATCCTTTCAATCCGACCATCTCAATGAATGCTGCACTTTCCCTTTCACGATCCTTTTTGCCAATTCCCCTGATTTCAAGCCCAATTTCAATATTCCCTCTAACTGTTCGCCAAGGTAAAAGATTATCCTTCTGCGTCATATAGCCCACACTTGTATTAATCCCATTTACAAGTTGTTTTTTATACTTTACTTCACCAAAGCTTGGTTTCATTAATCCTGCACACATATTAAGAACTGTTGATTTTCCACATCCACTGGGACCAATAACAGTTAAGAACTCCCCTTGATTGATTTCAAGATTAATATCCTTTGCAGCAAGAACGCGTTTTCCATCCCGTTCAAAGTACTTCGAAACATTCGTAAACTCTATCATTTTGTACCTCCTTGAACTTATTTCGCTTTTTCTGCAAACTCATTGTCTACCACTTTATCAAAAGGAAGATCAATTCCACCGAACTTAATATTTTTATTAAAACTATCTGTTGTTATGACAGGTGATTTAGCAAAGGCAGGATAATTGTTCTCAAATGCAATATCAAACACTTCGGGGTCGATCCCTTGTATATGCTTTTTCAATATTTCTTTTGTTGCTTCTTTTTCTGTTTCAATAAATTTACCGGCTTTCGCCATCGCATTGGCTACTTTTTGGTAGACCTCTTTATTCTTTTTCAGATCATCTTCTTTTGCCACAAGGGTTAAATAAGCCATTCCAGCGTATTCTTCAACCTCTCCCTTACTGAAATTGAGAAGAATCATCCCATTGAGAGTGGTTGCCATATCAGTTGTCGGGGAAGCATAGACAAACGCATCAATTTCATTTTTTTGGAAAGCTGCAAGCTGAGCATCCCCTTGTCCGAGAGGTATTAATTCAGAATCCCGATCCGGATTGATTCCCTCTGACTCTAATAGCATTCGGATAATATGATCAGAACCGCTTCCTGGTGAGCTAATTCCAATTTTCAGTCCTTTTAACGCCTTAATTTTATCTGCCATCGATGAAGTTTCACTAATGCCATTTTCAGTGGCAATATCATTATTCATCACAATATTTGTTCCCACCTGATTAAACAACGCCCCGAATACTTTCACATTTTGACCGCTATCAATCGCTTTCATGATATCGACTAGGGCAACAGTTCCGATATGTGCCCCACCACCAATAACAGCCGACAGCGCCTTTGACCCTCCGCTCACTGAAACCTCCTCAACTTCTAGGCCCTCTTCATCAAAGAAGCCTTGTTCCTTAGCAACATAAATGGGTGTAAGCATAAATCCAGTATTCCCCTCAGCAATAATCACTTTTTCCTTTGCTTTTTCCCCTGAGGATGTTTTCGTCTCCCCACTACTACATGCTGTTGCAAGTATGATAGACACTAATAAAACTAATGAAAAAAGGAATCTCTTCATAAACCTAACCCCTCCAATTTTTAGAGCATAGTTTTAGATAAACTTACATGTCTAGACGCCAAGAATGCTATTATAATAATTAAATAAGTTTAAATATTCTGTATTTTATTTTCAGAACCTTCTTTAAAAGACATCGAAAAACAATATAGTGATTTTTAACTATCAACAAAAGGATTTACCGACACTTGCACTTATTTATCTTGCAGGCTGCCATTCTTTTGAATGAAGATCCGAGCTTTTCCCCGCCTTCATGATCTGGCCTGGAAGAGTTTTTCCTAGCTTTCCTTCCAGCTCCTTAGCTATAGTAATTAATTGATCAATGTTCATTTCTGTTTCATAACCCATCAAATCAAGCATATGCACAATATCTTCCGTACAAATATTTCCCGAAGCTCCTGGGGCAAACGGACAACCACCGATGCCAGCAAGGGAACTATCAAAACGTGTGACTCCCGCCTCTAAGCCTGCCATTACATTAGCCGCTCCCATTCCTCTTGTATCATGAAGATGCAGTTGAAGGGTTACATCAGGGAATTGTTCAAGGACCTTTTGACAAGTTTCTCTTACTTGCAAAGGGTGAGCCATTCCTGTTGTATCCGCTAACATAATTGAATTTATTCCCCAATCTGTTAACCGTTCAATGAGAGGGAGCACTCGCTCCGGCTTATAGAACCCTTCGAATGGGCAGCCGAAACTAGTAGCAATCCCTACATTAATAGGTATCCTCTCTTCTTCTGCTCTCCTAATTAAAAACCGGATATTTTCCAAGCTTTCAGATACAGACCGGCGACTATTCTTACGATTGTGTGTTTCACTAACCGAAAAAGTAAAATTGATCTCATCAGTGCCTGCAGCAATCGCTCTATCTACCCCTTTCTCATTTAGCGCCAGTGTACAAAATACAACATCACTAGGCCGATCAGACAATCCTTGCATAACATCTTCCGCATCACTCATCTGAGGCACATATTTAGGATGAACAAATGAAGTTACTTCAAATCGCTTTACACCAGCCTCCATTAATCGCCTAATCAGTGAAATTTTATATTCCGTTTCAATAAATCCAGGTTCAATTTGAAAACCATCCCTCGTCACCACTTCTGTCATCGTAATTTGCTTTCTCATGAATTTGCACCTTCCTTCTAAAATAAAATTGAACCCAATCCTAAACATGTACATTGCAATATCCGTGCCAATTCAAAACAGTGCCTAATTAGCCCCTTTTTTCACCTTAGCATGACTCTTTTTTTCAAATAAAATATACGATTGCGTTGCAAATACACATTCAAAATGTCTTGTGCAACCAAATTGCAACATATGAAAGACATGTAAAACTCCTGAGTCGTTCTTTTTGTGTAGTCATCTAATTTCCGAAAACATTGGTTAATTGATAACTAACAATAGTAATTGAAAAAATAAATTCCGATGCAAAATCAAAGTAAATCCCTTCATTACAAGATAAGACTGGACCCCTCATTCCAATGACTTCCGTATGTATCGCAACGTATTTAAAAAAAGTTAAGTATAATTGTTGACAAAAAGTAAATTCTATATAATAATGAGTGTTGTATTAGAATTATTTTAATTAAGGAATGATGATTAAAAAAAATATTAATCATTTTTTCCTTTTAAAATTATGGCTTTATGCCCAAACTATCTAAGATTTAAAAACATATATAGGAGGAAGATTTAATATGTCTCTAATCGGAAAAGAAATTCTACCATTCAAAGCACAAGCTTATGATGCAGGCAGCGGCGAGTTTATTGAGGTTACTGAACAAAGCATGAAAGGACAATGGAGTGTTGTTTGCTTCTATCCAGCTGACTTTACTTTCGTTTGCCCAACTGAGCTTGAGGACCTTCAAAACGAATATGCTACTCTAAAAGGTCTTGGAGTGGAAGTTTTCTCTGTTTCAACAGATACACACTTTACACATAAAGCATGGCATGATCATTCAGAAACTATTAATAAAATCAAATATGTGATGATTGGCGACCCTTCACAACAAATTTCTCGCAACTTCGATGTGCTAATCGAAGAAGAAGGTCTTGCAGATCGCGGTACTTTCATCATTGATCCAGACGGTGTTGTTCAAGCACTTGAAATTAACGCAGGCGGCATCGGCCGTGATGCAAGTATTCTTGTAAATAAAATTAAGGCAGCACAATACGTGCGTAACAACCCAGGTGAAGTTTGCCCGGCAAAATGGCAAGAAGGTGCTTCTACACTTAAGCCAAGCCTTGATCTTGTAGGGAAAATTTAAGGAGTGTCATCCATGATACTTGATGCAGATATAAAAGCACAATTAGCCCAATATCTTCAATTGATGGAGGGCGAAGTGCTTCTCAAAGTAAGTGCGGGATCTGATGAAGTTTCTCGCGATATGCTGGCTTTAGTTGATGAATTAGCCACTATGTCACAGAAAATAAAAGTTGAGAACACAGAATTACAAAGAACACCGAGCTTTAGTGTGAATCGTATCGGCGAAGACACCGGAGTAACTTTTGCTGGTGTCCCTCTTGGCCATGAATTTACTTCATTAGTGTTAGCTCTGCTTCAGGTAAGTGGAAGAGCTCCGAAGGTCGATCAGAAAGTCATTGATCAAGTGAAAAGCATTAAGGGCGAATATCGCTTTGAATCATACATCAGCTTAAGTTGTCACAACTGCCCTGATGTAGTACAAGCATTAAACGTGATGAGCGTTCTTAACCCTAATATTTCACATACTATGATCGATGGGGCTGCATATAAAGAAGAAGTAGAAAGCAAAGACATTCTGGCTGTACCCACCGTATACCTTAATGGGGAAGAATTCGGCGGCGGCCGTATGTCACTCGAAGAAATCCTTGCCAAAATGGGAAGCGGACCAGATGCGTCCGAGTTTGCTGATAAAGATCCATTCGATGTCCTTGTTGTGGGAGGCGGACCAGCAGGTGCAAGTGCGGCCATCTATGCAGCACGTAAAGGCATTCGCACGGGTATTGTTGCTGAACGCTTTGGCGGTCAGATTATGGACACGCTTAGCATCGAAAACTTTATCAGTGTAAAGTCCACGGAAGGTCCTAAACTCGCCGCAAGCCTTGAAGAGCATGTGAAAGAGTATGACATCGATGTGATGAACTTACAGCGTGCTAAGCGTTTAGAAAAGAAAGACCTTATTGAAGTTGAACTGGAAAACGGCGCGGTTCTAAAGAGCAAAACCGTTATCCTTTCAACAGGTGCTCGCTGGCGCAATATCGGCGTACCTGGTGAGGCTGAGTTTAAGAATAAAGGTGTGGCGTACTGCCCGCATTGTGATGGCCCATTATTTGCAGGGAAAAAAGTCGCTGTTATTGGCGGCGGTAACTCCGGCGTTGAGGCTGCCATCGACCTAGCAGGAATTGTCGAACATGTAACCGTTCTTGAATTTAATCCAGAACTTAAAGCAGATTCAGTACTCCAAGACCGTCTTAACAGCTTATCGAATGTCACAGTCTTGAAGAATGTTCAAACGAAAGAAATTACCGGCACTGATAAGGTAAACGGAATTACTTACGTTGATCGTGACTCTGAAGAAGAGAAGCATATTGAATTGGCGGGAGTATTTGTTCAAATCGGTCTTGTGCCAAATACAGACTGGTTAGGTGAAACCATTGAACAAACTAGAATCGGTGAAATCGTTGTCGACAATCGTGGCGCAACGAACATCCCTGGCGTGTTTGCTGCAGGGGACTGTACGAACAGTCCATATAAGCAGATCATTATTTCAATGGGTTCCGGTGCGAATGCATCCTTGGGAGCATTTGATTATTTGATTCGGAATTAATGATAATCTGATATTTTTGAAAGTCACTGTGCTATCTGAATGATAGTATAGTGACTTTCTTTTTTATGTGCTAATACACCAATTATAAAATATATATAATACTAGACTTTTTTCCTAGGGGTCGTCTTATTAACCTTAAATTTGAGGCAATAACGGCGGAGACTGGGCTGTCATAGGGACGATTACGGACAGCTCAGGCAGAATATGACGGAAACCTGTCCGTCATAAAGCAATCACACTTTTTATAAATGAAGAAATAAGATCAGCACCCAATTCTAAATGACTGGGGAGAGAATTTTGGCGAAATTTAAAGCATGGGAAGAAAAGCATTTCATATTAGCCTTATTATTTGCTGGATGGTCGCTTGGAAATTTAGATAGATTTGTGATGAACTATGCTGTCATTTCCATTACGAAAGATTTGCAGCTTAGTGCAACTTCAACAGGATTCTTGCTTAGCAGTTTTTTTGCAGGTTATGCCCTTATGCAAATTCCTGGAGGCTGGTTAGCCGATCGTTTTGGTTCAAGGAAAGTTTTGATCACTGCCATCATCATGTGGTCCATCTTTACTGCCTTAACGGGGGCAGCTTGGTCGTTAACTTCCATATTAATGATTCGCTTTTTTTTCGGTATTGGAGAAGGGGGCTATATGCCAGCTGGATCAAAGCTTATCGCCCAAACTTTTCCGTTATCGGAACGAGGAAGAGCGATGGCCATTGTTCTTTCATCAGGGGCCTTTTTAGGGATTTTGACACCGATATTTGCAACAACGATGATGGCGACCATTGGGTGGCGTGCAATGTTTTGGATCATAGGTGTAATAGGTGTTGTTTTAGCAATCATTTTTTGGTTCTACATAAAAGATCCTAAATCAGTAGAAGAGAATGTCAAAGAAGAATTAAACATTCAACAGCCAAAATCCTTACTTCAGCTTTTAAAATACCCTTTTGTTTGGAGCTTGTTTATTGCTTCGTTTAGTGTAAATGCTATTAATTGGGGGCTTTTATCATGGATGCCCACCTATCTCGTAAACATTCGAGGATTAGAACTGCTTGAATTGGGCTGGATTGCTGCCATTCCTGGATTGGCAGCCATTATCGGAACATTTGGGGCAGGTTATATTTTAGATAAATTACCAAAGGGAAAAGAATATATTTACGGCATCATTAGCGCAGCCTTTGTTGGAATTTTGCTATATCTTATGTTTAATGCAAGCAGTGTCACTGAATTCATGGTTTATCAAACTATTATCATGATTTTTGGTGCGTTTATCATTATCTTTCTTCCAACAAGTGTTCTAAAGACTGTGCCTACACAAATTGTCGGGTCAACAATGGGATTTGTTAGTTTTGGCGGGCAGCTTGCAGGCTTTGTCACACCTATTGCCATTGGATTCATCGTTGAAGGATCTAAAGGCTCATTTGATGCCGCATTTTGGCTCCTCATTGGATTTGCCTTCATTT
Source organism: Bacillus sp. JJ1532 (assembly GCF_036965085.1). Lineage (NCBI taxonomy): Bacteria > Bacillati > Bacillota > Bacilli > Caryophanales > Bacillaceae > Bacillus > Bacillus sp. JJ1532. Next base: position 60,341 of record NZ_JBALOW010000043.1, on the reverse strand, counting down.
GTACACTTTCATTTATTTCTTTGGTTGTAAAAAAATCGCTCTGATTTATAGGGGCTCTGGATAAGTCCTATCAGAACATAAAATGATTTGGGTTAACCTATGCCCTTTTCTAAAGACCCTTTTTCAGAGGGGTTATTTTTTTGCTTTGGACTTCGGGTGGTGTACTGGCACCATCCGATTTTGCTTGTTTTACAGGCTTATGATGATGGGGCGCAAGGGCCAGTTTCTATACACTAGGGTAGAGGAACTGCCTCTTAATATGTCCCATCTTCCATAGGTTCACATTACCCTGTCCCACTAGCGGACAGGGGATCCCTTATATACATAAAATAAGCGACTTCATTGAATGAATAGGACGGAGAATCCGTTAATGATAGAAAAACATAAGGAAATAGCCTTCATTTCATGAAATAGAGGAACCTTAGTCCTTTAAACCTTGAAAAAGCGCCTTTTCATATAAATAACGGAACCTTAGTCCGCTTTCAGCTGAGCCTAGCTTAGCAACAAGATTCACAGCGGTTGATTTGACCAAAGCCCCTCTTTTCGCAAAGACTACTTTTACTCGTGCCTCTCCTCGATTTAATAGATAATAGTTTCCTTAAAGATCTTCACACCCTATGGATTGGGATAGCCAATCCTCTATTTATGCTATAATAGTATAGTAATATTTCAGCACCAAGGAGGTCTCGCAATGAAATTAAATAAAGGTATTTTATTTGTGTTAATAGGTGCTGCTTTTTTTGGGTTTACACCGGTATTTGCTAAATTGGGGTTTAGCTTCGGCTATACACTTGGCCAAATTAATATCGTTCAAATGTTAATTTCCTCCATTTTACTATGGTCTTTTACTCTAATAAAACGTGCTAGTTTTAAAGGGCTTACTAAAAAGAATATTCCTCAAATAATGATGACCGGTTGTTTTACCGGATTAACAAGTATTTTTTATTATGGGGCCATGCAATATTTGCCTGCCTCATTGGCCATCATTTTAATGTTTCAATTCGTTTGGATAGGAATCATGTTAGAATGGATTTTCAGCAAAATAAAACCTGCACCTGTAACCATATTGTCTATCATTTTAATATTAGTAGGAGTCTTTTTTGCTTCGAATGTATTAAATGGGGACATACAGGGTCTGCCTTTCAAAGGTATCCTTTTTGGTATTCTATCTGCATTTACTTATGCGGGATTTATTTTTTTCAGTGGAAAGGTCGCTGTAAATGTGGATCCATGGACTCGGACCTCATTGATGGCAACAGGATCAACAATCTTAGTTCTTGTCATTTTCATGCGTGAAATTCCATCTGTACTGCCATTGGAGGCAAACTTAATAACCAGTGCTGTTGGAGTTTCGTTATTTGGAGCTGTCCTTCCTCCACTATTTTTCGCGATGGGCGCGCCTTTAATTTCGGGAGGCATCGCCAATATACTAACATCCATTGAATTACCGATCGCCATCCTATCAGCAAGCATTATTTTATCAGAAACGATAACACCGCTTCAGTGGTTAGGCACGGCTATTATCTTAGCAGCAATTGCGTTGAACGAACTCGGTACGAGCCTTTTTCAGTTTAGGAAGCAGATTAGGGGATAGAGTTTTAGAATGGGTTTATAAAAATGACTTTATGTTGCTTTAATCTTTTTAAATAGCTCTTCAATATAATTAAATGAAAACCTAGCGCTAGTATTTGTAATTTGCGCTAGGTTTCTTTTTATTTTAAAAATTATCCACCATTGAAAACCTCCTTCGTTTTTTAAGTTTAATTTTTGTCAGTATGAATGAACGAGTTTGAACTGTTAATTATTTGAAAGTAATTGTTAGAATCTTTTTACAATTAATTAACACTGCCTCAAGGTAGAATTTATATTCTTCTAATAAAATGATCATAAATCTATTTATTACAGGAGGGATTGTGTGAAAATTTCGGTCGCTGGAATAGGGTATGTTGGGTTAGTGACAGGTGTTTGTTTAGCAGAAATGGGTTTCGAAGTTACATGCATCGATAATCAAGAGAATAGAATAAAAATGCTGCAAACAGGGTGCTCCCCGTTCTACGAGCCAGAACTTGAACCGCTTTTACACAAAAATCTTTCTAACGGCCGTTTGACTTTTACAACCAATCCTAAAAAAGCTTACTCTTTCGCAGATATCATATTTATTGCTGTCGGAACGCCGGAGAACGAGGATGGAACAGCAAACTTAGACTCTATCTTTAACGTTGCTCTAGAAATAGCCCTCAATGCAAAAAACAACGTCATTATTTGTACGAAAAGCACGGTTCCAATTGGTACAAATGATCGAATGAACATGTTAATTCAGCGAAAGAAACCTCCAAAAATTCAAATCGAAGTTACTTCAACACCTGAATTTCTTCGTGAAGGCACAGCCATCCATGATTTTTTTCACAGTGACAGGATAGTCATTGGTGCGAATATGAATGAAGCAGCTTTACTTATTGAACAAGTATATGCTCCGCTTCAAATTCCGATTATCAAAACAGATATCAGAAGTGCAGAAATGATTAAATATGCATCAAATGCTTTTTTAGCGACAAAAATTAGTTTTATCAATGAAATCGCTGCCATTTGTGAAAAGGTTGGGGCAAATGTGGAAACAGTAGCTTACGGAATGGGGGAAGATAAGCGTATTGGTCATTCATTTCTTCAAGCAGGTATTGGGTATGGGGGCTCTTGTTTTCCTAAAGACGCAAATGCACTTGTACAAATAGCGGGGGATGTTGAACATTCATTTGAATTGCTTGAGGCTGTTATTAATGTAAATAATCGCCAACGTTCACTCCCAGTTATAAAAGCAAAAGAATTGGTCGGCTCATTAGCTGGAAAAAAAGTCGCACTTTTAGGTCTTGCATTTAAACCAGGAACAGATGATATTCGCGAAGCAGCCTCCTTAACCATTATCAATGACTTGCTTAATGAAGGTGCAAATGTGGTTGGCTATGATCCAATTGCCATTCAAAATGCAGAAAAGCTAGTTGGGGATGCGATTGAGTATACATCAGATTTGATAAGTGCTTTGTTTAATGCTGAAGTAGCCATTATCGCAACGGAATGGGATGAAATTAAGCAGTTTCCTTTAGAATTGTTCGAAATTTATATGAAGGATGCAGTCATTGTTGACGGACGAAATTGCTATTCTCTTGAAAAAACTCAAAACCACGACATTACCTACGTATCCATCGGTAGACCAAGCGTAAAAAAGAACATTTTATTAAATACTGCTATAACACATTAATGTCCAATGATAGCAAAAGGATGAGAGGGGACATCTGAAGACGAAGCGGATATATGACCTATATGAGTTTGAATGTCGCCTATTTCATAAAATTAATTGTCACTTCAATAAGTTTAGTTGTCATCCTGCTTCCTCTTGCTTTATTTGTCGGACTATCAAGAATTTATCTTGGGCTACATTATCCATTTGATGTACTAGCAGGTGGAATGCTCGGAATTATTTGTGGCTTTATTAGCTTTTATTTTATATGGACATTTTGAAGGAGGGGCAAATGAAAATTGCATTTTTCACAGATACCTTTTATCCGGAAATTAATGGGGTTGCACGAACATTAAAGCAGTTTACTGATTATTTAACTAGAGAAAATATTTCATTCAAGGTTTTTGCACCGAGCACTTTATCTAGTGAATATTTGACACCCTATATTCACCGCTTTAAAAGTCTGCCCTTTTTCTTATATCCTGAATGCCGTTTCGCTTTTCCTAACCCATTTCAAATGAGAGAAGAGCTCATTCATTTTGCACCGGATATCATTCATGTTGCCACTCCGTTTAATTTGGGGGTTTGCGGGGCATATTATGCAAAAAAGTTAAATATTCCACTAGTGGGCTCTTATCATACGGATTTCGATTATTATTTACAATACTATGATTTACCAAATCTATCAAAATATCTTTGGAAATATATGAATTGGTTTCATCGTCCGTTACAGAAAATCTATGTTCCATCGTCTGAATCGATTGGAAAGTTGAGGAGAAGGGGATTTACAAATATGGAAGTGTGGTCAAGAGGGGTAGATTGCCAACTATTTCATCCTTACTATGATAAGCTAGTTGTTCGCAAAAAATATCAAATACGCAAAAAGTATCTTCTCATTTATGTAGGAAGACTAGCACCTGAGAAGGATGTCAACACACTTCTAGAAATAGCAAAAGCCTTGCCTCCGCACATAAATGAAAATTTACATTGGCTAATTGTAGGAGACGGTCCAAGTAGGGCTCAGCTTCAAAACGCGGCACTAGAAAATATGGATTTCACAGGATTTCTCCAAGGGAAAGAATTAGCTGAAATATATTCGGCTGCAGATTTATTTGTTTTTCCATCTCCAACTGAAACATTTGGCAATGTTGTTCTTGAATCATTTGCAAGTGGCACACCTGTTATCGGTGCAAATTCAGGTGGTGTCAAATGTATTATTCAGGAAGGGGTAACTGGCCGCCTATGTCCACCTGGAAATGTGCCTCAATTTACAAAAGCGGTCATAGAGTTATTGTACGATCATTCATTACGGAGTCAGATGGGGATTGAAGGAAGAAAATATGCTTTCGAACAAAAATGGGATACTATTTTTGAAAAGTTGCTTAAATCGTATTCTACTACGATTGACAAGGAAAATAAGCAGGAACTTGCTTAGCCATTGATAATCTTAAGCCACTTGCGGTTAAATGGTAAAATGGAAAAACACATGGAAGCTTTTATGAAGGAAGTTAAAATGTAGGAAGAAAGGAAAAAGACTAGCGACACTAATAATGTGTCGCTAGTCTTTTTCTAATTGTTTAAGTTCATCACACAAGCTTATGCTTTTGGATAAAATCTTTTAAAATATCGCTTAAATTCGGGCTGCCAATTTCAGCTAAATCATAATGTACACGTGTACATGGCTTATTAATCGAAATGACGCGTGATAAATCGATTGGTGTGCCAATGATTACTGCATCACAGTCAGCACTATTAATTGTTTCTTCCAGATCTTTCAATTGCTGTTCGCCGTATCCCATCGCCGGAAGGACGTTGCCAATATGTTTGTATTTGTTAAACGTTTCGCTTAATGTACCAACTGCAAATGGACGTGGATCAATTATTTCCTTCGCACCTAAACGTTCAGCTGCAACTGTACCTGCGCCAAGTTTCATTTCTCCATGTGTCAATGTCGGGCCATCTTCTACGACTAATACACGTTTTCCAACAATACTCTCCGGTTGATCCACTGTAATCGTTGATTCTGCTTTAATAATCGTGCTATTTGGATTTGCGAATTTGATATTATTTTCTACGATTTGAACAGCTTCTTCTGGCGCACTATCCACTTTGTTAATGATAGCCACATCTGTTGTTCTTAAGCATACTTCACCAGGATAGTATTTCAGCTCATGACCTGGACGATGCGGGTCTAGGACAGTAACAGCTAAATCAGGCTCGAAGAAAGAGAAATCGTTATTTCCTCCGTCCCATAAAATAACGTCACAGCCATCTGGATCATTTTCAGCTGCTGCCAAAATATCTGCATAATCAACGCCAGCATACACAATATTTCCACGCGCCACATGTGGTTCATATTCTTCCATTTCTTCGATTGTGCAATTATGCTCTTTTAAGTCCTCTACTGTCGCAAAGCGCTGAACACGCTGTGCATTCAAATCGCCGTAAGGCATCGGATGTCTCACTGCAATGACTTTTAAATCATGCTCCAGCAGTGTTTCGATAATTTTACGCGATGTTTGGCTTTTTCCAGTTCCAGTTCGCACAGCGCAAACGGAAATAACTGGCTTATTACTTTTTAACATCGTGCTTTTTGGCCCTAGTAATGTGAAGTTAGCACCTGCTGCATTCACAATCGCACCCACGCCCATCACGTCTTCGTAATTAACATCACTATACGCAAACACACATTCATCCACTTGCAAGTCTTTAATCAATTCTGGTAATTGATCTTGTGAATAAATAGGAATACCTTCAGGGTACAATTCGCCCGCTAATTCACTTGGATATTTTCGTCCATCGATATCTGGAATTTGCGTTGCTGTAAAAGCAACAACATTATACATTTCATTATTACGATAATACGTATTAAAATTATGAAAATCCCTTCCTGCTGCACCAATAATAATAATATTTTTTCTACTCATAGCACTCTCTCCTATACTTTCAATCAATTATTATAATAATAACTAGGAATGTATATTAATACAATAGCATTTTCAAAATTGCTAGAAATTAAAAGATAAGGATGTTGCTTTTATGAATAAGCTCTTTAGAATATTTTAATTAAGGAATTTCACAAGAGGTTCGTTTTATTAGTCGTTTTTCGAAAAATATTTTCGAGTATCTTCACGTATTTGTTTGGGTAATACACGATCAAGCTCTTCATTTAACCATGATAGTGTTTTACTACGCAAGTCATCACGCATTTTTTCTTCCGCAGAGAGCATAACTAAATTGATGGTGCAAAAGGAGGGAGCTGAACAGCAGCTTTCTCTATACAAATAACCATTATCTTTAATATTTTTACATTGAAAAATAGGCTTTGGACCTTCAACTGCTTCAACTACATCCCAAAAGGAAATGTCTTCTGGGGACTTAGATAACCTATATCCTCCCTTTACACCGGGGACAGAACTTACAATACCAGCCTTAGACAATTTACCGAAAACTTTTGAAAGAAATGTCTCAGAAAGTCCTTGGAATTCTGCCAAATCCTTGATCCCAACACTTTCCTTAGAAGGAACATCAATTAAATAAACAAGACAATGTAAAGCATATTCAACTCCGACACTGTATTGCATAAAACTCACCTACTTTTGTTTATGGATTATCAAATTGTATCTTAGGAGTATTTAGAGTTCTAGTCAAATAAAGAAATCTCTGTTGGTAAATTTTATTCATTTGACAAAAATAATTATAGCACATATTATAGATAATGTTAATCGACGATTAAGTTAGTCTTTAATTGGCGCCTAAAATTCATTTTAAAGGAGAAATACAAATGAACAAAACACTGATCATTAATGCACATCCAAATATAGATGATACTTCTTCAGTTAGCTTGCAGGTTTTTAACCACTTTTTGGAGGCTTATAAAGAATTAATTCCTGATAGCGAATTAATTGAACAGATTAACTTGTACAGTGATGTAGTGCCTATGATAGATAAAACGGTTTTAAGTGCATGGGAAAAACAACGAAAAGAACAGGAACTAACTAGCCAAGAACAAAAAGTAACGGAGCGTATGTCCGGAATCTTACAACAATTTAAAAGTGCAAATACGTATATCATCGTATTACCTTTGCATAATTTTAATATTCCATCAAAGTTAAAAGATTATATGGACAATATCATGATTGCACGTGAAACCTTTAAATATACTGAAAATGGGTCAGTGGGGCTTCTTAAAGACGGGCGAAGAATGCTTGTCATACAAGCAAGTGGATCAATATATACTAACAATGATTGGTATACAGAAGTTGATTACTCTAATAAATACCTGAATTCAATGTTCAATTTTCTTGGCATTGAAGATTATCAAATCATTCGCGCACAAGGAACTGCTTTACTAGACCCAATTGAAGTATTACAAAAAGCATATAAAGAAGCGGAAGAAGCTGCTTCAAGATTAGCACCTGAATTAATACTGTCTTAAATAAAAAGAAATATAAGGAGGAATTAAATTGGAACAACGAATTGATTATTACAATGTAGCGCCAGAAGCACTTAAAATAATGATGGAAATGGAGAAGTATACGAAAACTACAGGTATAGACCGTAAACTGCGTGAACTAATAAAAATTCGGGCCTCGCAAATAAATGGTTGTGCATATTGTATTAACATGCATACAGCTGATGCTAGAAAAATGGGAGAAACGGAACAACGTTTATATTGTATTAGTGCTTGGAGAGAGTGCACATTTTACACAGATGCAGAAAAAGTAGCTCTTGAGTTAACAGAATACGTGACGTTAATCCCGACAAAACGTGTGCCAGATGAGCTTTATCAACGAGTACGTGAACATTATGACGAGAGACAGTATGTTGACCTTATTTTAATAATTAACCAAATCAACAGTTGGAATAGGATTTCCATTGCTATGGGGAATACGGCAACTGAAAAATAATTACTTTCGGTGAACATCTAAATATTTGTCTCAGATTGTATAGAAAAGGCATCCAAATGCATATTTGGATGCCTTTCCGTTACTTAGAGCATAAAAGGAAAAGGGTACCTAGGGCAATTGGTGTGCAAAGGGCTGCTGCGTTCTAAAACAGGAATTTTAGAATTATATATAGCTGGAGACTGGACATCGCCCAACTCAATTTTGGCAGATGAGCAGTGAGCAGTGAAAAATAAGCAGCTGAAGGAATCATTTTAAACGAAAAGGGGAGAAATCGTGCAAATTTCGAAAGAAGATTACCAGCTATATAAACCATTGTTGTTTTCATTAGGTTATCGGATGTTAGGATCAGTTGCGGAAGCAGAAGACATGGTTCACGAAACATTTCTAAAAGTTTACCAAATAAGTGAGGAAGATATAAAGAATAAGAAAGCCTATCTCTGTAAAATGATGACAAACCTCTGTCTTGATTCATTAAAGTCTGCACGATACAAACGAGAACATTATGTGGGACCATGGAACCCTGAGCCGCTATTACTAGAGAAATTACATGCCTATGATCCATCTGAAATGATTATACAAAAAGAAGGATTGAGTATTGCCTATTTACGCATGATGGAGCATTTAGCATCAGATGAACGGGCAGTTCTCCTTTTAAGAGAGGTACTGGATTTCCCATACTCAGAGATTGCACATATTATTGGAAAAAAAGAAGAAAACTGTAGAAAAATTTTTAGCAGGGCCAAGCAAAAGATCTCACGTGTGGAAGGTGAAAGTTTAAACTATGAGGAAAATAAATCAATCATTAATCGCTTTGTAGAAGCGTTTCAAATGCAAAATACAGCAGCCCTATTAGAACTTATATCAGAAAATGTTACACTATTTTCTGATGGCGGTGGAAAAGCCAAGGCTGCTGTACGTCCAATCGTATCCGTATCCAACGTTTTAGCCTTATTATACGGAATCATGAAAAAAGCCTCTGAAGACTTTAATTTTGAAATGAAAAATATCAATTATCAACCAGCAATCGTGATATACATGAATGGTAAGATTCATAGTATCCTAAGTTTTTATATTTGTAATGAAAAAATAAACGAAATGTATATAACAATGAATCCTGAGAAGTTACCTGTTCACTAAAAACTATAGAGATAGGGTGAGGAAAAGTTATTCTTGGCAGTGTTTTTTTATCGGGGGACTAAAATAATCTGATCTACTCGTCTGCGATAAATGGCGAGTGTACTCCAAAATTGATGCTATATAATTAATGGTAAGCAATCCAGACAAAAAAGTAAGCTAGACTAGATACGTTATCAATGAACTATCTTGTCTAGCTTATTTTTTTATGTGGTTTTTCATATTTCATTTAGTCTAATTCATAATAACTGCAAACAACTTGTCCGACAGCTTTCGCAGCTATGAGGAGTGCATCTTCATCGATATCAAATTTTGGATGATGATTGAAGTAAGGATTTTCTACCCCTTTTGGTGTACATGCAATGTAGAAAAAGCAGGCTGGGAATTTTTCAGCATAATAAGCAAAGTCCTCAGATGGAGACATTGCCGGAAATTCCTTCACTTCTTTAATGTCTTTATCATCCATGCTTCGTAAACTTTCTGCCACCTTAGCTGTAAGCTCAGGGTCATTGTATAAAGGCGGATAATCAGGAGTATAAGTAAGCTCACATGTTACGCCAAACTCTTCTTCAATTCCTCTTACAATCCGTTTTACTTCTCTCTCAATCGTTTCTTTTGTTTCTACAGTCATATAGCGAATATCACCTTCAAGTTCTACGCTATCCTTGATCACGTTAAATGTCCCTTTTCCATCAAAAGATCCAATTGTGATCACACCGATATCGAAAGGGCTTAATCTGCGACTGACAATGGTTTGTGCAGCTGTAACAAAATGAGCAGCAGCTACGATTGCATCATTAGCTAGATGAGGAGAGGAACCATGCCCACCTCTTCCTTGGACTTTTAATTTCATGTATGCTCTTCCATTGAAGGAATATCCAGCATGATATCCTACTGTGCCCGCAGGTCCCATAGGTAACAAATGAATGCCATAAATAGCATCTAAGTCATCAATCAAACCAGACTCTACGATACTTTTCGCCCCACCTGGCGGAACCTCTTCTGCATGTTGGTGAATGATTTTTATAGTACCTGGAATAGAGTCTTTTAATCGAATTAAGCAATCAGCTAAAACTAACAAGTAAGCAGTATGTCCATCATGCCCACATGCATGCATTAACCCTTCATTCTTTGATTTAAACGGTACATCTGTTTCTTCTACAATTGGAAGGGCATCAAAATCTGCACGCAGACCAATTGTTTTTCCAGGCTTTCCACCTTTAATGGTGACGACAATGCCGTAACCATTCCCAACATTCGTTTGAATGTCCACATCTTTTCCCTTATAAAAATCCGCAATATATTGAGCTGTTTTCTCCTCTTTAAATGAGATCTCTGGATTTTCATGTAAATGGCGACGGATGGCAATTATTTCATCTTTACGTGATTCTAACATGCTCATCAATTCACATTTCATCATTTTCGTCTCCTTTTTTGCACGTTAAGAAATTATTAATTGTCAGCGCAGAAGTTGATTCGACGCGGGTGCCAATTTTAGGAATTAAGTACGACGGACAGGATGTCCTAGTCGGGCAAATGCCACAGGACGTGGCATTCATGAGCGCGATAAGTGCAACTACGCCTCTGTCTTCGCCTTTCCAAGGCTCGCCAATCGGCGAGTTTTCTTTAACGGAACAGAATGACATAAGCCTCCATTCTGTTCCTATTTATAAAAATGAGCTGAAACCGACTTCTATCTATCGTCTATTAAGTTAATTAGCTATTTTATTTGGTGCTTGAAATGTTTTTTTCGATATAGCATCTGATGTTTTACCAGCATTTTTTGGAACCATGATCACAATCGAAAGAATCGACAGTATACCGAATATTACGTTTACGATAATCCCTACCGATGCTGCGGTCTCGACACTTCCAGCCGCTGCAACTGAACTATAAACCGTTGCAGAGATAGCAACACCGATTGCACTTCCTAATGAGCTTGCCATTTTGTAAACCCCTGCAGCTTCACCTACTTTGTTCGATGGCGCATTGGAAACAGATGTGTCTGTAGATGGTGTTGCATATATGCCAAGTCCAAGCCCGAATAAAACAAACCCAATAAATACGACAACTGTATAAGTAAAACCGGGCAAGAAGGTTAGACCCATCATCGCTACACCAACTGTCGTGATAATAGCACCCCAGACCATTGGTAATTTTGCTCCTACTTTTTGCAGGATTTTTTCTCCGACACGAATCATTGCAAGAACAACGATTAAATATCCAATTGATAGCATTCCTGACTGAAATGCAGTGAATCCTCGGCCTACTTGAACATACGTATTTGCAACAACAAGTGTCCCGGCAATTGCATTTAATAAAAAGTTTGAATAAGTAGCACCTGCGTATGGTTTATTTTTAAATAAAGAGAAATCAATAAGTGCAATATCTTTCCTCTTTTCAACATTGAAGAAGACAATAGCTCCGATAATAGTAACGACGGCAAGAATAATAGTGATTGGACTTGTCCAGCCTAAGTCTGCACCGAATGTAATAAAGACGTTTAATGCAATCATCGTAACGATAAAGATAGCTAAACCACTATAATCAAATTTAAAAGAACCATTTCCTTCAGCTTTGCTTTCAGGTGTATCTTTAATTAGCCACATAGCAAGGAGGGCAAAAATAATGGAGAAGATAAAAATCCACTTCCATCCCATATACGTAGCAATGGCGCCACCTGCAAACGAACAGACACCTGAACCGCCCCAAGATCCAATTGACCAATAACTAAGAGCTCGCTGTCTGTCTTTTCCATCAAAATAAGCTTTCATTAAAGCAATCGTTGCCGGCATAATACAAGCGGCGGAAATCCCCTGAATAATACGTCCAATAATTAGTAAGACAGATCCTTGTGCTAATACAAGACATAAGGAACCGATAACACTTAAAATTAACCCAATATACGTAATTTTTTTACGTCCAATTTTATCTGCAATCCCACCAGCAGCTACAATAAACATACCTGAGAATAAGGCTGTTAAACTGATGGCTATATTGATCGTTCCATATGAAACCCCTAAATCTGATTGAACAGCTGGGACGACATTGACCATTGCCTGTGCAAAAAGCCAGAACGTGATAACCCCGAACACAATCCCTGTGATCAACTTATCCGTACCTTTATAACTTGTCTCCATGATTGAACCTCCCACACCTTAACTAAATTTTTTAATATGTCTAATAAGAAACATTACTGCAACAAATAAGGAGTAACAGGAGCACTTGTTGCGTTTCTATACAATAATTATAAAAATTTCAGCTGTATTAAGAGAGTCAATTTTTGTGTAATTCACAGACTAAAGCTCGAAATAATTAACCTATCATTTTGCTAAGGGAAAATTGTGGGGTAGATTTTTGTCATTTATACAAGTAAAGGGGATGGCTTCACTGCCTTCTATACCATTCAAAGGATAGAAGGCAGCAGACCCAGACGTTTTGGGGCTAGCCTTATAACATGATTTGCAACACTTTTGTCAGTAGGCTTTTCGAATATCAAAAAAGTGAATGGCATTGCTTGTTAAATAGGAATAAAATGACCAATCCTCTTCAATCGTTTCATCGAAGATTTCTAAAGAAGGCCTGGTGGAATTGATAATATAATTAATAATTTCAGTATCCATGCCATACTTACTGTTCAAATTCCACCACTTTGTATATAACGCTCCATGATTTTTATCAAACACATGCTTGCGTATTTGATATTCTCCTTTAGGAATTCCAGAAATCGTTACGTGAATTTCTTTATTGAGTTTTTGCAGAAATGTCTCTTCAATGGATAAATAAGGATTGATAATATTACAATTCATCAGGATCAACTGATATCCCCGCTCATTTCTTGTCATCACGTAATCCTTATCCTGTGCAACAATTTCACCATGTAGACGTTTTAGAAACATCAATGCAAAATAAGCTGGACGTTTTCCCCTTAGATAATGGAATAATTCGACACCGTCCATTCGATAACGCTGATCTTTCCCTGTGTCCTCATGTACGATTGTATTAATCCAGAGAGCAACTGTTTTCACATCATTGGATATATCCAATACATTTTTCAAGTGCAATGCTCCGCGAAAAAAAGTGCCATTCGTATACCGAGTATTGCCTGATAACGTGTTCCATGAAACGAGATGAAGTGGTTTTTCTATATGGTTCCTCTTTAAGTAGTGCTTCAGCTTATTTGTTTTTTCTTTTATGAAATCTTTTGCTAAATCGAAATTCATTTCCGCCATTTCTTTAAAATCAATTACCTCATTTTGATTTGCGTTATAACCGATAAAATCAATAAACTCCCCCTTGTCTAACTGCCATTCATGATGATTGTTCGTTTTTTCTTTACGAAAAGAAAAAGGCATATACAAGCCTACCTGAATCGATGGAAGAATCGTTTTTAATACATCATGCAGTTTTAAATAAATCCTCTGAAGATCTTTTGCTTCAACTCCTGTATAATATGGCTCGTGAAACATCACATGCCATTGCTTAACAAACGACTCTCCGTAAAGCTGTAAGCAATGTCTGATAAATTGAATGAGTTTTGTAAAATATTGTTCTTCATCTCTCGAAATATCTATATAATCTGCCCGTATAAACAAAGATAAATCATGCTTTTTCATGAATGCCAAAGCACTATCAATATTAAAATATGGTGATGTTGTCGGAATCTCTTCATCTGTCTCTACCTCAGGCGGAATGGCCGTATTACTAATGAGATTACGAACTCCGATATACTTTAACTGCAAATCCCTTTTGACATCTAATATTTGAGAGCGAACATCTTCTTTTAATAGCTCAAAAATTTCTCCAATAATCAGGATATGATTAGGATGATGTAAGCCCATCGGTTCTAGGGAGGACAAGGTGATTGGCAGCTTTTCATACCTAGTCTCTGTATGGTTATAAGATTTTTGATCATCTAAATTCATGCTGCTTAATTTTGCGATAATCTCTGATGATTGGATAAGATTTGAAGCATCTACCTTGCTATAGCTTCGAACTGAATCCTCCTTTTGGACAGTATGGCTATCACGATATAGATGTGGCGTCATTCCATACACTTCTTTAAAAAAGGCTGAAAAAGACTTTGTGTTTGGGAAGCCATTATTCATCGCGATTTGTGATATGGAGTCAGTTGTGTAAAGTAAATCCTTCAAACTATGCTTAAGCCTGATATTCATTAAATAACGACTAAACCCCATCCCCATTTTCTGTTTAAAATATCGGGATAGATAGCTTGTTGAAAGAAAGTATTTCTTTGCAACCTCCTCTAATGTAATCAGCTGATCATAATTTCTCTCCATATAGTCAATAATTTGCAATAGGCGCCGATCCTCTGTATCTATTTTCTGGATGACACTGCCTTCTTCTTTAAAACTGCGGATCAATATAAGCAGCATTTGACAGATGTAGCTTTTAACTTCAATTCGATAGCATTCATCTTGTCTATAATAACTAATCATCACATTTGCCAATAGCTTGCGAATGGCATGAATCATCTCTTCTCTTCCAAGATCAATTTCTCTTGAATAGCATTCAAAGCGCTGATTGCGATAATCAGCATAATGACGGTCCATGAAGCTGTCTGAAATGGATAATATCATTACCCTATTCTGTTCATTTCCTTGAATCTGGTAAAGCTGATTACGATTAATAACAAGCAAATCGTTTTCTGCCATATGATAAAAGCGACTGGATGTCTCTATTTTTAATTCACCACTAATGACCAGAATAAATTGAACCCCTTTATTTATTCTTGGAACTAACAACTCAATATGTTGAAATGATATCTGAAAATCTAACAAAGGATCGTTCAATCCAATCACTCCTAACTACTTTTGATCGATAATGAGCATGCTCCAAAAAGCATGACCTCACACTTTCATACCAAAATTATCATAATTCTATCTCAAAGATTTAAAAAGCGAGTGTTACTTACTATTTTTACAATACCTGCCCACTCTTCTTATCATTAACCTCTAGGTTTACATTATCATATAAAAAAATACCCACTCAAGTGGGCATTTCATTAGAGGTTCGTTATAGGCTTCCGTAAATAGAAAAATCCATATTCCGGCACCCTAGGTTATAAAAAACTCATTTAATTTTATGGTATATTTCACCGTTAAGTTTTTGATTATGGTTTCTGCCATCAAAGGATTTAAATATATACAAAAATAGAATAAATACCAACAATGTACTTAAATGAAGGATTAGATTTATATCCATAAAAAAAATCAGAGCCTTAAGCCCTGATTAACTTTTTGTATGTCTGTTAAATTTTTGTTAGTACAATGCCGGCTAGTGCGGAAATAACCCCGATGACCTGGTACATTTTAAGCCTTTCTTTATATAGCCAACAGCTGCTGAGAACGACAACTAAACAATTTAAACTAACAATCGGGAATACAATGCTGGCTACTCCAATATTCAGAGCAAAAAAGTAGCTGCTATAACCTACGACACTAATACATCCAATAATGACACCAAATTTCAGCTCTGTACGCTGCCATTTTTCCTTCATCATAAAGCTATTTATCAGTAAATAAGTCGCACCGCCGCCATACATACAAACAAGTGTATTGATGGAATCAATATGTAAATGCGAGGACGTCTTCATAAGCACACCGAGTACACCAAACGATCCAATCGATAGTAAGACGCGGTACATCCACGGCTTATAATCCATCTTAATGCCACTGCCTGGCACATATTGGATGACCGCTGCAGAAGCAAGAATAACAATAATGCCAATCCACTGAATGAGTGTAATGTGCTCTTGAAAAATAAGCGCTGCGCTTAGGATAGGAATGATCGTATTTGTGCTAATAAGCGGTGATGTTAAACTAGCAGGTCCTTTTTCAAACGCCTTTGACATTTGAATATTCCCATTAGCATTCAATATGCCGATGACCGCCCCTAGCACAATCGTTAATCCATTAAATGAAGCAAACCCTACGACTGTTCCATAGCCAAACATGATTAAAAACGCAATCAGATAAAAGAAAAACTGCAAATGCACCTTTGATAGTCCTTTGCCTGACGTGACCTTAAAAATCATATTATTGATTCCAAAGCACAACATCGTCAGAACTGCTGCTACAATCCACATTAAAAATCCTTCTCTCTCTTTGATAGAATCATTTTAATATAGATTTCTAATATTTCAAATGGTTTTTATAATTTTTAAACTAGAGTATTAATATCGATTCATTATCTGATAAAATGTAAAAAAAAACATGTATTTGGATGTTTAAGGTAAAGTAGTCTGAAGAACGAAAGAAAGAATCTGTAGTCGACATTTTGACGATGAATTAAAGGGCATTGGGCAGTTCAGTTCGGAAGGAACGTATTTATTTTTATCTAGTAGCTATATGGAATAGGTGAAACCTGCATTAGCTCTAAACAAAGCTAATGCAGGTTTCACTACTTAAACTTTATCATTTTTCAAAACGGGCATTTTCCAAAGCATTTAAATCAATTTTCTTCATCTTTAAGAGGGCCTGAAACACTCTGCGGTTTTCGTCTTTTGATCCTTTATACAAGACCTCATTCATATTGCCCGGAACGATCTGCCATGAAAGGCCGAATTGATCCTTTACCCATCCGCATTGTTCTGCCTCGGGTACGGCAGAAAGCTTATTCCAGAAGTAATCAATCTCCTGCTGATCTTTACAGTTGATCATGAGTGAAAATGCTTCATTAAAATTGAAATCTACATCATATCCATGATCCATCGCTGATAAATGATATCCGGATAAGTTGAAAGCAGCATATTTCACCTTTGCCTTTGATGAACTGGATTCTCCTGCTTCATATTTACTTATTACTTCTATTTTTGAATCCTCAAATATGTCTGTGTAATACTGGATTGCCTCATCCGCTTTCCCACATGAATCACTTGAGAAGAGCAAGTTTGGTGTAATCTTTTGAACAGCTTTACCATTGTCTTTAAGCATCAACTGCCATGACAAGCCAAAGCGATCCTGCACCCAGGCATACCGCTTACTGAAGGGATACTCACCTAATGGCATGAGTTCAGTACCGCCTTCTACTAAAGCTTCCCATTTGGTATTAACCTCTTCTATCGATTCGCAAGCGACCATCAATGAAACAGATGGATTAAATTTGAAGTAAGGACCTGCACTGATGGCCATGAATTCTTGCCCAGCCAATTCAAAGCTGACTAATTCTGAATCTCCAGAAGGAGTGTTTTCTATAACTGTTTCATTTAATAGTTTAGAGTCCTCAAATAAACTAATATAAAACAAAGCGGCTTCTCTTGCTTCTTTGTCATACCATAAATGTGGAATGATTTTTTGCATAAGGACCTCCTCAATAAGATTTTATTTAGTGCCCTCTTCGCTGACGAAAATTCCCATTATGTATAATTGGGTATAGTTTTTCAGATTAAATTATTTTCCGCAGGAACATTAAAACATGCCATTCTCGTTAGGAGAATCCTCGGGTATTGGCTGACCTACATCCCATAATTCCACAATTTGATCATTCTGAAACCGGAAGATATGGACCACAACTCCTCCAAGATCCTCAGGATTTTGTCTCACATGAGAGTGAACCGTAACCATCTCTCCCTCTTCAATAGCATGTTTGACCTCAAGTGTCTTGTTAGGGTTCAGGTCGGCATTCTCTTTCATCGCGAGCATAAGGGAATTGGCATCGCCACGGAAATAGGGATTATGGTGGCGAAAGCCTGGACCTATGTATTTCTGATATGCTTCGTCTACATTCCCAGAAGCTACAAGTTGCAGGAACGACACTGCTTGGTCTTTATGGGAGAGGTTTGCTTTCATATTCATCACAAACATCCTTTCTTTAAGGAATTTAAAGTTCTAGAATAATGTTATGTTGAACATAATAAATTGTCAATAATTGGGTTCTGGACAAAAAACGCACTATGGGCTATCCCTTTTGTATATTCTGGGGGATTTTACAAAATATCAGCCAAGTAGGTTTGAATCGAATTAGGTAATAGTTGAAAGAGCAATCCTTCGTATTTAATATCAAGTAGACCAGCTAGAACAAAAAGGAAAATAATTAAAATAACGATAGGTTTCTTAAGCTTTTTAGATAGCCGCTTCAAAAGGTTTCCCTCCACTGAAAAATAATACATGAATCATTTACCTGTTCATTATACTGAATTTCATCGAACAATACTTCATCAAAGAGATTCTCCCGTACTGAAGGATGATGGTGGTAAATGCGAAATAATCAATACCTGACTACACCGATAACTTAGTAGTTGTTTTCTTTTTCTTTTTATTTTTCTTTTTCTTTTTGGCCCCGTATCGTTGACGTAACGTCTGCCTCCCAATATATTAGACAAATCAAAAGTTTCTCTCCCTTTCTTGAATCTTTCCCAAAAATCGACTCATCTTTTATATATAGATTAGGTTAAAGAAAGGACACTTTATTTAAAAAAAGTTTGTTTCTGGACATAAAATTTATTATCAATTCAAAAAGCTAGACCAAGAAATCTCGTCTAGCTCACTCTTTTATTATTCATGCTTTTCCATTATTCAAAACCATAATACCCGCAGACTACATACCCGACTGATTTGGCCGCAACAAGAAGGCAGTCTTCATCAATATCAAATTTTGGATGGTGATTAAAATAGGCGGTCTCCTTGCCTTTTGGTTTACAGCCAATGTAAAAGAAACAACCAGGGATTTTTTCAAGATAATAAGCAAAATCCTCAGAACCGGAGAGCATCGGGTATTCCCCAACCTCTTTAATGTCCGGGTCGGTTATGTTTTTTATGCTGGTGATCACCTTTTCTGTCACTTCCGGATCATTGTACAGCGGCGGATAATCAGCCGTATACGTAAGCTTACATTGTACGCCAAATTCCGCCTCAATGCCTTTTACTATTCGATGTACTTCTTTCTCGATAATCTGCTGCGTTTCAACCGTCATATAGCGGACGTCCCCTTCAAGCTCGACACAATCTTTAATCACATTGAAGGTGCCTTTGCCATCGAATGAGCCTATCGTAATGACACCCATCTCAAAAGGATTGATCCGGCGGCTGATTACTGTTTGTACCGCTGTTACAAAATGGGCTCCAGCAACAATTGCATCATTTGCCAAATGTGGAGATGACCCATGGCCACCTTTACCTTGAATGATTAATTTGAAAAATGACCTGCCTGCTAACGCATATCCGCTTCTGTAGCCAACAAAGCCCGCTGGATGGGTAGGGAATATGTGAATACCATAAATATTGTCTACATCGTCCAGCACACCGGCTTCCACAATGCTTTTCGCTCCCCCAGGAGGTGCTTCCTCCGCATGCTGATGAATAATTTTAATTGTTCCGGCGAGTGAATCCTTTAATTGGATCAAACAATCCGCCAAAACAAGCAAGTAGGCAGTATGGGCATCATGGCCACAAGCGTGCATTACCCCTTCATTTTTCGATTTAAAGGGTACATCTGTTTCCTCCAAAATCGGAAGTGCATCGAAATCTGCCCGAAGAGCAATCGTTTTTCCCGGATTACCCCCTTTAATTGTCACGATAATCCCATAGCCGTTTCCTGCATTCCTAAGGATGTCAACATCTTTTCCTTTATAAAAATCGGCAATATATTGAGCGGTTTTCTCCTCTTTAAAAGAAACTTCCGGATTTTCGTGTAAATAACGGCGAATTTGAACCATTTCATCTTTGCGGGCTTCTAACATGCTCATTAATTGTTCTCTCATTTCATCCCTCACAAAGTTTTTATATAATGATTTAAGTGCCTCAGCTCGAAGCATTTAGCGACAACAGCTATTTCATTATTCTGCAAAAAATCATATTTATAATACCCTAATTTTTAAATGATATGACAAGGTTCATCACTTTTATGGATTCTGTCCACATAATAGTAAAATCAGTTGATATAACAGAGCCCATCGTAGGATAAGTTCATTCCATTTTGAATTTCACACTAAAAGATGATCCGTATATGGAAATGTCATTAAGAGTGCTACAGAATTTCACTTGCCAATTGTTTAATTAACAGCTGAACAAGCAAATTTACGTTGGAAAGGGTTAAATCTACCAAATGATATCTCCATAGCTTTTGAACCTACTTCCGGAAGCTATGTGGGGCAAGTTTTTTTATTCCTGATACAAATCAAAAAACTCGCTCCTTGTATTAGGAGCGAGTTGAAAGTAATTTTGTGTGGGAGGATTCCCAATGCTTAGAGTGATGGACCGGATTTTCCCGGTAAAAATAATTTACAGCATCAACAAGCGCAAAAAAGTAATATCTTATATAAATAGTAGATGAATATAATATTATTTAGTTAACACAATTTTTATTTGATTTCCTGAAGGATCTTCAGTCGATATGACATTATCTTCTTCTGTAAATGGAAATCCTAACCGCTTTAATTCTGATTTTGCATTGTTAAATTCATCTTCCGTAAAATGTGTCGTATAATACTTTAAACCTAAGGCATTTTCTGGTGGACTAGGTAATCCCTTCCCAGCCCAAGTGTTCATCCCGATATGATGATGATAGTCATCTTTGGAAACAAATAACATCTGAGAATCCTTAGATACCACATCAAATCCTAATGCATCCACATAGAATTTTTCTGAGTCCTCTATATTAGATACTTGTAAATGCATATGACCTAGTCTTGTTTCACTAGGTAATCCTTCCCATTTGTCTGCTTTTATTTCAGACAGTAAGTTATTAATATCTAGCGGATAAGTTCCTCCGACATATCCACCTTTTTCATCTTCTAACCAAAGGTCCGGATCTGTATCCACATAAATTTCTATTCCATTATTATCAGGATCTGCAAGGTAAATGGCTTCACTGTATTGATGATCGGAAACCCCTTGAAGTGGATATTCAGATTCTATTAAATATTTTAATACCAAAGCCAGTTCTTCCCTATTTGGCACTAAAATAGCAAAATGAAACAAACCAGTTGTTCTAAATGGACGCTCCACAAACGAGTTCTCTTCAATTAATGTTAAAATTGGCGTTGTTCCATCTGTTGTTAATTCAGCAGTCCTTTCGTTCCTTTCTAACAATTTGAAACCAATTATCTCTTGATAAAAGCGTAATGAGTTATCTAAATCAGAAACCGATAATTCCACGTAACCAAGTCTAGGCTCCATTTCTCCGGTATAATTTAATTGTTTAGCATCCCTTTCCCAAGGCTTAAGTGTTACAAGTACTAAAACTATCACTGTTAGTACAACAATGGATAACCAAATAATATTCTTTTTAATAAGCATTTCTTAACCCTCTCTATATCTCTTTCCATTCCGTTAGAAATTCTATGAAAACCCTTATTTTATTGCTCTTCTATAAGAATTAATCAGCCTGTAATTGAATTAATTACATGTAACTATTATATTTACATGATTTTCTGCTGTCAACAAAAGCAGTTTTAATCTATACGTTTTTTAGGATATAATAAGCTTGTAATCAAATTAATTACATGATGGAATCCTTAAGTTATTTGTTTTAAAATAAAGAAGGAAGGTGACTTAAAATGTCCATCAGTAGCCGATTATCCGTTGGAATTCATATAATGGCTCTAATTGAAATAAATAAAAATGGAGTGAGCTCATCTCAATTTTTAGCGGAGAGTGTTAACACGAACCCAGCAGTGATTAGAAAAATTATGGGGATGCTAAAAAAAGCCGGGTTAATAGAAGTACATCCTGGTATCGCGGGAGCTAAACTAGCAAAGGAACTATCTGACATAACAATGCTTGACGTCTATAAGGCAGTTAATGTTGTGCAAGATAAAGAGTTATTCAGCTTACATGAAAATCCAAATCCAGAATGTCCCGTAGGCAGGAACATCCAAAATACAATAGAACCATTATTTTCAGCTGCGCAATTAGCTATGGAGAAAGTTTTGGAGAATGTAAACTTAGAGAGTGTTGTGAGGGATATTGTCAATAAAGAGAATATAAACTGTTGATAAAAGGCATTCTAAAAGGAATGTCTTTAATATGTTGTTCAAGATAATGGCCAAAACAAAAATTAGTGTGTCTCTCATTTGAGAGAGATGATTGAAATCTAAAATCCTTATTTACTTATAATACGGTTCCCAATAATGTTTAAAAAAGCCCTGTAGTTTTTCTACAGAGTTTTCGAAAAAGCAAACTCAGATTTCATTCATCATTTCTTATAATATTCTACTCTACTTCAATCGTAATCACTTCTCCATTAGAATGAATTTCAGAGAGATCCACACCATTTGGAATCGTCCATGATTTCACACGTTCAGCGCCTCTAATTTCTTTAATTTTGTTCGTTTGAAGGCGGACTTCTTGAACCTCTTCTCCACTGAAATCAATGTCCGCATTAAGTAGTAGCCTTTTTGAAACAAACTTTTATTTGTTTATCTGAATAAGGGTGTAATTTATTCTTAAAATAAAGTATAGTTAATTGTCTAATAAGATAAGCCTCTGATTAAGGATGTGTCAACATGCGTATTAATAAATTTATAAGCGATTCTGGAGTAGCATCTAGGCGGGGAGCAGATAAATTAATTACCGATGGAAGAGTTATGATAAATGGTAAACGTGCAACAATAGGCAGCCAAGTTAATCCCGGGGATGACGTTCTTGTAAATGGTAATCTAATCCGAGTAGCAAGGAACAATGTCTATATTGCCTTAAATAAACCTGTCGGCATTACGAGTACAACCGAAAAAGGTGTAAAGGGAAATATTGTTGATTTGGTCAACCATCCATTAAGAATATTTAATATTGGGCGCCTGGATAAAGATTCAGAGGGCTTAATACTTCTTACGAACGATGGCGACATTGTTAACGAAATTCTGCGTTCAGAAGGTAAGCATGAGAAGGAATATATTGTTTCTGTGGACAAGCCCATTACTCCTGAGTTCTTGAAGAAGATGTCAGAGGGAGTCAAAATATTAGGGACAAAAACACTTCCTTGTAAAGTAACCCAATTATCTAAATTTGATTTTCAAATCATTTTAACACAGGGCCTTAATCGTCAAATTCGCCGCATGTGTGCTGAATTGGGATACGATGTTTACAGGTTGCAAAGAATCCGAATCATGAATATTCATTTAGGCAATCTTCCTCCTGGACAATGGAGAGACTTATCCAAAAAAGAGCGAACTCAATTATTTAGAGAATTAAACTATGAGCCAAGAGAATGGTAAAAACTGCGGAAGATAAAATTTAGATAGAATCATAATTGGTTTATTGTATAGCCAAATGGACAATCAAAAATAATAAATCTTAGTGCTTCTTTCCCAGAAAGAAGCACTAAGAAGATATGCAAGCGGTCAATCTATCCCCTTAAGAACCTCATTTACTTATGATACGATTCACCGTAATATAAAAAAATGAGGTAAGCATTACATAATCCTCTTTCAACTTAGATTGTAATGTCTATTTCCACCTCTCCAATTTATGAAGATTTTTTACAAACATTCCTGCCAATAACTTCGGAAAACCCATTTCGATGCATTTATCTTTTACAAATTGTTTCATTTCATCTACAGAAATGTCCTTTTGCGTGAATTCCCCTTCTTGATAACAATGCATACAGTACATAGAACTTTTATCTAAATTCTTCTCCGTACCACGATCTTCAATTTTTTTTAATGGCATAGCACAGCTTTGGCACTTTTTATATTCTTTCATTCTATCACCTCAAATTGTACTTCAATTAAGCTTCTAATGTTTTATAAATTTTTTTGACTCTTTTTAGTTGAGGAGCTGTTAGGTATTTTTCTCTTTTTCGTAACACATTCAATAATTCCTCTTTATTTTCATCTGTTACGGCTAAAAGCGTGCTTTCCGAGTGTTGAGGAATTTCCTTTGGTCTGCAATTCTCAAGGTGATGGAGTAAGAAAGGAAAAATCACATCATTGTTTTCCTTACTGACGGCTGCTAGCTTCGCAAGAGTTAGGACACCCTTATCAATTGTAATAACCGAACCGATTTCCATCGCACTATTTAATGTGTCAAGATGAGCCATAATAGTTTCTGATGCTACCTCAGCAATCGTTGCTAATGCCGTCATTCCACCCCACACCAAACGATTATTACGGCTTTTTAACAACTCTATAAAAGTTAGAGCATATTTACTAATGAGTTCTGGTTTAACTTGTCCAATTTCGTACGCTACTTTAATACAATCGTATTGAATCTTTTTATCTTTGCTAGATAAGTTTTCAATTATTTCTTCTATGCCTGCATGATTTTCTTCATTAGCTAATTCATGTGCCAGCTCAATATTTGGTACTTCATCATCTCGACTGAGTTGAGAAGCTAACAGGTTCACTACTGACATCATTATCCCTCATTTCAAATTTAATTCTTTTGTACATACATTATCACATTTAATCTGACACCATTATGTCGTATATGCTAATATTTATCGCAAATTTCCTTTGCTCTTTCTTTTATAATTCCCCTGATATGTTGTGGATTAAGTACTTCAACCTGATCCCCTAGACTTAAAATCATACGATAAACCCATTCATCTTCTGGCAATGTTTCAGTCAAATAAATCCACCCGTCATCACTGAATTCCAAATTATCAAATTCAAAATAATCCTCTAACTCATTTAAGGCATGTTGAGTGAACTTCAGACTCACAGGGACCATTTCACAATCGTGCTGATAAAAGTTATACTCCCTAGCATGTTCTCTTTGTTCAATATCTTGGTTTGTGAGTTTTATGTGTCTTATTTGACCTCTAGATGGCTTTTCTGCTCCTCGTCCAAATTTGAACTTATTTTCTTCTTTACTTATTATATAAGCTGCGTATAAATCATCTAATCCAAAGCTATCATTAACAATTTGCGTAAAAATGCTAACCCCAGACGAACTAAAATTAGAAAATTGTAAAAAATGAGAATCCTTTTATATTTAACATCTTTCAGTAATTAAAACAAGGGGCTAAAATCATTAGATGGAGGTTTCACTTTTTATCCATTTATAATAATTCCACCGTTTACATGAAGAATTTGTCCTGTTACATATGAGGAGTCGTCTGACGCCAAATAAACATAAGCAGGTGCCAGTTCAAAAGGTTGTGCAGCACGTTTCATTGGAGTGTCACTTCCAAATGTTGCATAAGTTTCTGGTGGACCACTTGAAGGGATAAGGGGGGTCCATACAGGTCCTGGAGCAACGCCATTGACCCGGATTCCTTGATTAATGGCGGATAATGCTAACGAGCGGGTGAATGAAACGATTGCTCCCTTGGAAGCAGCATAATCGATAGCGTATCCAAGTCCGGTGTATGCAGCGATTGAGGTTGTATTGATAACGGAGCTTCCTTTTTTAAGATAGGGAATAGCTGCTTGTGTAAGATAAAAATATGAAAAAATGTTTGTTTGAAAAGTACGTTTAAGCTGCATTACTGATATGTCGCTGATGCTTGCTTGTGAATGTGCTTCCCCTGCATTATTGACCAGGATTTCAAGATGGCCAAATGCTTCAATTGTCTTCTGAACGACATAATGACAAAACTCCTCATCCCCAATATCTCCTGCGATTGTCAAGCATTGTCTTCCCAATTGGTTAACTCTGTCTTTTGTTTCGAATGCATCCCCATGCTCATTTAAATAAACAATAACAACATCCGCACCCTCTTTTGCAAAAGCAATGGCGACAGCCCGGCCGATACCGCTGTCTCCTCCAGTTATGATGGCAGCTTTATTCAATAGTTTGTTACTTCCAGTATAATAAGGATTTTCGGAGATAGGTCTTGGAATCATCAAAGATTCAATACCTGGCTGCTGGGGCTGGAATTGTGGGGGAAATGTAACAGGTACTGTTTCGCACTTTTTTACATACCCAAAATGCTGATACATAATTAAGCCTCCTTTGGTTATGTGTTATTTAGCATATTCTTAAAAAGATTATAGGTGATTGCCTAAGTCTTACTGTTTTTGAACTTTTGATTCAATACTAAGGTTGAAAAGAAACAGTGATTCGATAAGGTATATTTTTCTTGAATAGGTGGAAATTAAAGATGGCTTTTAGCAATTAATTTCCATAGAGGAGGCAGTTGGGGTGAAAACAAAAAAATGGATGTTATGTTTAGGTGCCATTCTAGCGTTCATTTTAGCTTTAAATAAACCGGTATATGCTTTTATTCCTTCTAAAGATCAAATTGTAAAACCTGATAAGGTAACATGGCAGAAGGACCAAGATCAACCTGCTTTTGACCTCTGGGGAAAAACCTTCTCACGTAAAGAGGCCCATGATTTAATGCAAACAGCAAAGGGAAGAGAACTATTATCTCCTAAGAATGGTGCTGTAAAAATTGATCAAGCTCTATTAGATTTAGGTAGAAAGTCATTTTACGAAGAAACATTTGGAAATGAAGTTTTTTTATCTGATATTCTTGGTGCTTTTAACGGACCGCTCACAATTGAAAATTTTCAGAAAGCAATAAAAGAGTTAAACGGTAAGGGAACAACGAATTTACAGGTCGAATTAGCAGAAACAGTAACAATCGGGGGGAAAACATACAAAAAAGGAACAAAAGTGGATACCGGATTTGATGTGGTAAAAGGTTCTAACAAAGTTCTTGGTTTGCCGATTGTAAGATCAGAGAAAAAGTTAAAAGTAGGACTTAGCTGTGCAGCATGCCATGCCACTGTTGATCCTATTAATCACAAAGTAATCGAAGGGGCTGTTAATACGGATGCTAATTTCGGGCTTCTTCTTGCTTTAGGTACTAACACAACAGCTTATTTTGCACGTACTGAAATTGCATCTTTAAAGGATTATATAAAAAACTTAGAGAAAACGGTTGTAACGAGTGAAGGGAAAAAGGAACCCTTACCGGATTCCAAAGCGTTGGAGGCGGCTGTTGACGAAAGTGTAATCAAATGGCCAAAGGGAAACTTTGATATTACCAGTGATTTTGTTAGTAATCCCACTCAGATTCCGGATTCGTTCACTTTAGGGGATCATCCTTACAGCTGGAGTGGCTTTGCAATGGCTGGACCGTTTAAAGGGTTAAGTACGTTAAATAATGCTGTTCATGCCCAAGGTTCTGATTTGACGACAATTGCCGAAGCCAGTCGAGCTCTTTTTGGAATCGACAAAGAGGTATATTTAGGAACTATTTTGCAGAATGCGGCGAATCCTAAATATCGGTTTGATCCGGCTAAAGGGAAAAAGCCTTCAGAATTTTTTGCACAAGTCGATCCTAACCCAGATGCTCCTGGCGTAAACAAAGCGATTAAATTACCAACCTATCCGAGGTCTTCACTTATATCACCGAATGGGCTGATCGTCAGCTCGCCAGGAACGAATGTCGGGGAACAAAACAACGGAATGTCAGCGTTTCAAAATACCCTGGTTCCTCCGAAAACACCGATTAAGATAACAGATGAGGAAAAGCAATTAGGCAAACAGGTATTTGCACGCGGGTCCTGTATATCGTGTCATGCAGGAAGTTTTTATACCAATAATCAAATTATAGCGGTGGAAAAAATCGGTACGGAACCAACGCGAGCGATTGGTCTAAGAAAAGTTGGCGAGTTTTTGACAGACCCCGTTATATATTCACCTGATACACCTGTGCCTGTACCAAAAAGCGCACTATTGATAAAAGTTCCGACTCAAGGATTAGACCCTGGGCAAATTAATCTTGCATTTGGAATTGGAAATACAATGGGGGGCTACAAGGTCCCTAGTCTTATTGGCCTTTATTGGTCTGCGCCATATCTCCATGACGGTGGTGTCGCAGTTGGAGCAAACACTAAAAGTCAATTAGGAATAGAAGGTACATTAAATAATAGTATTTTACCTGATCCGTATAACAGTTTGCGCGCATTAGTTGACAAAAACTTGAGAACTCAAGTCATAAAAGCCAATCAATCTGCAGAAAGCCTAAGGAAATCAAATGTAACAGGGGAAGGGCATGAATATTGGGTAGATGCTTCAACAGGTTTTTCTCAACAAGAACAAGATGCTTTGATAAAGTATTTGCTAACATTGAAATAACCCTCTTAAAGACAGGCAGTTATAATCAACGCCTGTCTTTAAGATGATGTAATTATTTTATTGGATAATTAAGGTTCTCCCAAAAAACCTCATTTACTTATGATACGGTTCCCCGTAACGCATCTAATTGAGGTTCCAACAAAAAGAATGCTAAGATCAAAGCACCCAAGACCCATCTCACATCTTTTTCAATAAGAACTCTTATCCTTAATTAAGTAACCAACGAAAGTAATATAAGCGAGATTCTCCGGTTAAATACAGAACGGAGCTCGTTTCGGCGTAAATAAGGGAAGGTTTTCCAACTATACAAAGCAACCCCCCCCATTTTCACGTTTTTCGAGTCAATAGGCTGAATCTCTCCGTCTATTTAAGCTATTTTTGATTTTAATTACTAATTAAGAGGATTTTTTCCGACTATTTATCTGACCGGGTGCTTAACCTGATCCCCAACCAATAGGGAAGACTTTCAGGTTAGGCAGGTCGTAGATCTTCCAATGATTAAGCCGCTATTTGCCAATTATTAAACTGAAATGACGCCGAGCTGCTTCATTAAGCCCAGATCATCCCTATGCAGCCATACTTCGGCAATCTTCCCGTTCTCCAAGCGAAAAATATGAACGTTTTGTATAACCACTGACTTCCCTGTTGCAGGGATGTTCAGCATCTGGCCTTTGTGCGTCCCGGTAAAGGTAGTCTGGACTACTACTTTATCGGCTTCCTCAATAACTTGCCCCAACTGGAAATGCAAATCTGGGAAAGCGGAAAGATACATTTTCGTCATTTCGATTGCCTGCTCTAACGTCATATACTCCTCTCCACCTGCATGATGTATCACAAATTTCGGATGAATAATCTCTCCTATCTGATCAAAGTTCGCGTTGTTGTGAACTTCATCAAAATAAATACGTATGAGTTCCGTATGACTTGTTGACATTAGAATTCCTCCCTCTTCACCGTAACCAACAGATTACAACCACTTATTTTTATCACGGGGCCTCGCTGCAAACATTAAAGAAACATCTAGTAATGTAATTACTTCCTCTACATTAAGCAATCTTTTCATAGTTTCTGGATTGTAATCATTGCTTAACCTGCTTGCGCGAAGCCCCGTCATCCCATTCCAGATTAACTACTCAAGCTTTGACTCCCATATTTTTAGGTTGGATATAAGAGATTTTAAAAAGCAATGCGATAAATCCTTTTAATTTATGAGTTCAAAATTTAACTTTTGGTTGCCCAAACGCGTCTGCCGTCAGGTCGGATTATCACCACAATACCATCGTCCTGGACAACCAGCCGGCTGCCAGGGTACGTCCATGTATCAGATGACCAGATAGCTTTATTGGCTGCATCATAGATTACCAGATTGCCGTCCCCTTGCATGATGCATACTCCACCAGGACCACCTGTTCTTGAAGACCAGATTGCCTCCGGCTTTCCATTGATAGTTTGTGGCGGATTCGCAATGTTGCAGGCGCGTAGTTCGGCGTTGGCCTGACTAATCTGTGTGTTCAGATTACGAATTATGACCGCTAGAGCAGGACCTCTGATTCCTCCTAGTTCACCCTGAAGATCTTTTAGCTCCATCTCTAGTTCCTTTATCTTGTTATCTATGAGCTTGCACTGCGGAGCGAGGGCAACTATAACTTTATTGTTTTTATAGAGCACTAGATTCCCATCACTCTGAAAGACGAAAGTATACATTCCGTTTGCTGATTGTATAGGCCGATCAATCGCAAGTACCTCCCCTGCCAGCATATCATTCCCTTCTGCAGCGGGACCTGACTGGAGCAGCCAAAGCCCATGAATAGGCTTCCATGGATGTCGTTCCCAATCACTCCACCAGCTTTCTGCCTCAGAAGGGACTAATCCACCCGCCTGCTTCCGTTCCTGCACGATGTCCTTAAGCGTATTCTTGAGGGCACGGACCTCTAGCAATGCCTGCAAATCAGGTTTCATAGTCGGCGCGGGATGCACTGGGCAACCACTGTCATCATATTTCAGGAGGAAACCATTGGCTGCGTATTCCAGCTCCCAAATGGCCAATCGGGTCCGAACAATCAAGCTAGTGCGACGTTGATCGGCGTACTCCTCTGTAAGCTGTCGATACTCCATCGGTTTTCGCTCCTTAGCCTGCAAAGTATCATCCGCCCGCATGTAACCATGCGCCATCCGGATATCAATTAGGCCAGGGTCAATGGTCATGATGTCGTGGATGTCGAAGTTAGGCTGAATAATGGTCACATTCACACCCCAGCCACGCGGTGGGTCTATCTCGTTCAGAACAGTCTCGTCCGTCATAATGTCACTAGCAGCACGGTTCGCCACATCGAGGATATTAGCCTCCCCCACATTAAATGACGAAAGAAGCTTACCAGTCGCAGCACTACGAGCTCTGTCCACCTTGCTATTGGAGGCTAAAATCGCGTAAACGTCGGTGGCTCCTGACTGAATAGCGACTTGGATAGGAACGATTTCCCGCACACCACCGTCTACGTAGTTCTCTTTGCCGAGCAAAATTGGCGGAAAGGCTAAAGGAATCGAAGCAGAAGCAATCGTGCCTGTTATTAGACTGACACGTAACGGGCTGGGCTTTGTCGGCGGCGGATAGGTGACTTTGCAATTACTCAGTTCGCTGGTCAGTCTAGGAATTTCTGAGTTGAGTTCACGCATTTTTTTGACAATTGCTGGTTTTCCGTTCACTGACTCTTGCAGTAGAGCCTGAAAGTTGTCGGCCTCTTTCTTCAGTTCCTCAATCTTCAGAGCGATGCTTTGGCATTGTGGAGAAAGGGCGGCCAACGGTGCCAGAACTGGCGTGGTGTTGTCGCGTTCTAACATTTCTCCTGTTTCAGTCACATAGCGCAGAGCCCCACTCTCTAATGCTACTGTCGCTAGGCGCAACTTAATACCACTCTTTTGCACCTTTTCCAAATCGAGCTTGGACCGGTCGCTCAGCTTGGCAATAATAGGCCCAAGATTATAGAGCGAACGTGAACTGCCTTTCACTACTTTACCGAGTTCATCTTTAACATATCCTATATCTCCGATAGCCTCTAGCATTTCCCAGGTGTATACAATATGATCGAAGAAGTTGTTCGGTTTCTTTTTCAAAAAAGCGGCGAGCTTCGAGTTCTGGATATTCGCCAACCAGTCTGCCTCTCTCCACATATCAGAGTTGTTTTGCATATCACGCCAGAGTTTGATCAGCCCATTAAGACCTCGATTGGGGTCCCCTATTGGAGCGAAGTACTCTTTTCGAGGGGTGCCCCCTTTTAGAATGGGCTCCCCTTCTCGAGCGGAGTATTCTTCCCCCTCAGCCAGCTTAATCGCGTTGATTGAACCAACTGAACATCCAGCTAAGATAGCAGGCTTAATTTTTTTTTCCTCGTAAAGATAACGGACTGCGCCAACCTGGAAGTTACCTCGTGCCCCTCCACCACTAAACACAATTCCAACAGTCATAATCTCTCCTCCATATCAATTTATTAGCCTCCTGGCATTGGCCGAGGTAGATCGAACAAGATTTTCTTGAGCCTTATGACAAGGCTTATACAAAAGGTATTTAATGAACTAACGAAATATACGTTATCAAATTGAGAAGCGACACTTCATTAAGCCATAGCCTGTCATTCTGGCGAGAGATAAAAGTCAGTAGGTATTTAAATAAGCTCACCAAACAATCCAGATGTTTCCATACTGGATGGATTAGCGGTTTCACTTTTTCCAAGAAAGAAACATGTTGGTGTGCTGCACATTTAGTTACTTAATCACGATCCTTCACGGACTAATACTTGATATAGGAGCTCTAATGCTTTATTCAAATGCCGATAATAAGTGGCCGTTGATAAATTTAAGCTTTTAGCTGCTCGTTCAAGCGGTCGAACTCCTTCTATATAAGTAGTGGTTAACAACTTACCCAACATTTCTTCTTGCTCGTTGCCTTCGGTTAAGCAACGGATCGCTTCACCTAAATCATTCTTTGCATTATAACCTGCTTTCTCGCCTGAAATGTCTGGTGCCAATCGATGCGGAAACAATCTACCGTAAGTCTGGATTAATAAAGGTTTGCTGGGAAGAACAGCCCAATGCTTCAAGATGTCTTTGAGCTCCTGAATGTATGGCTCCGCTTTCATTAAAGTGGAAGCTACTGCCGTAGAACGCTGGTTAACGGATCTATCCAGCTTTGTGATGAAGTCCTCTTTTCTTAAATCGAGCACGTAAGCCTGATAATCAGTACCGAGTTCAATGGTTGTATCCGCCCAGGCTGCACGTTCAAATCCGCAAAGCTCAAATACGGGAAACCACTCTCTCCAGGAAGTTAAGGCCAAGATCCACTCGGGGCTGCAGTAATGATTGAGTAAAGTGTGGATGAAATAAGATCGATACCGCCACTCAAGCTGGGGATCGATTCCTACTAACGCTATTAAATAGGCATTCGGGATGGGCTCCCATCCGTTGATGAACGGTTGTAACAGGGGGTCACTTTTTATTTCCTTTATGACTTGTTCATCGTGTAGGGGGATTTTGCCGAAAAAAGCTACAATGTTATCGTTTCTCCATATCGTAATAAAGGCGGAAGGTGCAACTTCCCATAGTTTGCTTATCCGATTTACTAGCGGCAGCAAGTCGACACGAGAAGTAGAAGTAAATTGGTGTGATTTGATGTATAAATCTCGGATAACCGGTAGGTCGCATTCTCGACATTGGCGAACTTCCATATCGTCCATATGTCCATAAAAACAAAGCGTACGAACGAGCGGGTGCTCGTGTAAATTTAGTTTATCCAAAGGCGGCCTCTGACCCAGAAGCGGATTCAAACTTTCTTCCATACGAATATACTGCAGCGCTTTGGATCGCATTTGTTCGTAGGTATTTGGCTTACGAAGCATGAAATCTTCCAGCGTCCATGCTCTGACAGCGTCATGAAGCATCCAGCCATCTTCCTTCATGATTACGAATGGCATTCCGACGAACTGACGAAACGCATCTGCCTCCAGCCCCGTGTCCATGATCGCTTCAAGTCTTTCTTCATTGAATCTCCAATAAACAGATGCAGCCTCGAGCATCCGATGCACAAAGGGAGGTTGCCCAAGTAGCATTTCACTCATCAGGACGGATATGAGTTGGAATTGTTTGTCGCGTTCCAACCGCCTGAGGTCATTGCCCATTAGTATCGTTTCTGCGGCAAGAACCATTGCGAGCGGTACGCCCCTGGAAAAACGAAAAAGCTCAGTGTGACTGTCAATATCGGTAAGTCCACACTCCTTTGCGTATGACCCCACCTCGGTAAGGGTTAGCGCTTGAAGCTGAGTCATATGAATTCGGCCGGTCCATTCAGAACGCAGCCAGCTACCAGTGAGCAAATTACGGCCAGCCGTAACGATCTGAAACGACGCATCCAACGAGTTAAGCCAATTCAAAAACCAATAGGAGATAGAATGACAATGGTCGAATTCATCAATAACGATAACTGCGTGGTTGCCTAAAGAACGCGAACGCCGGTTCATACAGCGGGCAATCCCTTCCGAATCCTCAGTAAAGTAGGATTCGCCAGCGTTACGAAGTTGTGCAGCTAACTGTACCAGAACATCCTCCTTCTGTTGGATCACTTTACTTCCGTCTACGTAATAGAAATGATATCCTTCTGTTTCCGTCATGAATCGCCGAAGAAGCGTAGATTTTCCAATGCCGCTTTGTCCATATATATGAAGCCAGCGCCACAACCAATCTCCTTTCACGTGTTGCCGCAACAGATCCATTTCATGTACACGGCCGACAAAACATGCCCACCCCAATTGAAATGTTTCCCCATATGACATTTGATCCCCCCTATAGACTACTAATTATTTTCAGTATATACAATCTAGTCTGAAATCTCATCATATTATTGAGAGTAGATTGAGAGTATGTTGAGACGCAATTCTATTATAAACACCTTCATTATTTAGGTAAGCTCTAACAATTCCTATTTTACATTCATCATCATATGTAGCTATAGAAAACACCCCCGAGAGTAAGAGTTTTGGGTCTAACTTTTGGGGGGCGTTTCACTTATGATACGGTTCTCCAACATGTATTAAATTGAGGTTTTTACTACCCTAGAAATCTAAATAAGTAGAATTTCATATACCCTTACATATGTATATTTGATGGGTTCATTATTAATTAAAAGTATGGAGGAATGGTATGAAAGTATTAAATAAAGTCATGGTCGTAACAGGGGCTGGTGGAGGGATTGGGAGAGAGCTTGTTTTCCAACTCTTGGAAAGGGGAGCTAAAGTCGCGGCCATCCTCAACAAATCCGGGCTAGAGGAAATAAAATCATTAGCTACAGTCTATGATGGCAAGATTTCAATACACATTGCTAATTTAACCAACAGAGATGATGTGGAAAGGCTTCCAGAGGAAATCATCGCCGTTCACGGATGCATAGATGGGATTATTAATAATGCGGGAATAATTCAGCAATTCCATAGTGTGAATGATCTTGACTATGAACAAATTCAAAGGGTTATGGATGTAAACTTTTACGGTACGCTCTTTATGTGTAAATCGTTCTTACCACACCTTTTAAAACGACCAGAGGCTCACATTACAAATGTTTCGAGCATGGGTGGATTTCTTCCTGTGCCACATCAATCGATTTACACAGCTTCAAAAGCAGCTGTCAAAATGTTAACAGAAGGTCTTCATTTAGAACTAAGAGATACCAATGTAGGCGTAACAGTCGTCTTTCCTGGTGGAGTCGACACTAACATCGTCCAAAATGCTGGAATTCAAATAGAAAGTGCTGGCAACCATTCATATAAGTTGCTCAGCCCAAATAAAGCAGCTGCAATCATTATTAAAGGCATGGAAAGTAAAAAATTCCGAGTATTAGCCGGAAATGATGCAAAAATAATGGACTTTTTATATCGTTTAAATCCAAAAAAAGCTGTGGACATCATTGCTAAAAAGATAAAAATACTTGAGAAAAAAGAATGACCCTCCAGCTAGGCTTGTCAAATAGAGTGTGTAAATTTTTGGTGAAAACCTTTGAGAACCTAATTTTTTTTCTGATTAATAGGTAAGCGTCAAATCCAACCCACCGTCAACGGCACCTTCACCATGAGAACGTAGAGGTAATCGAATTGAGGAGGTTGCCTCTATGTCAACGAAAGAACAACCCCGCCAACTATGGGCCGAGCGTATTGTCGAGTTTCGCGCCAGCGGAATGACGATGGCTGCTTGGTGCTCCGCTCCCTAATGCTCCATTGATCAGTTAAAATACTGGCTTAACAAAGCCAGTCGAACATTCTCACCCGTTATACCTTCCACCTCGCCGGTTTGGGCACCTCTTGCTGTCGTCGATGCTAGGTCTACCTCCGGCCCCTCTCTTGTCGTTCGTATCGGAAAGAACTTGAATAAAAAAAATTCTAACATCCCCATCTCAAGGGAATTTGTTCAGTCAATACAAAAACCTCATTTACTTATGATACGGTTCACCGTATCTATTTTAAGTGCGGTTTTTTTTATTTTATTTCGCTCTTTTTAGTCGTTCTTTCTTCAGGCTAAAAAAAATTAAACAATTAAATATGATTAATCTGTCTCCACGTACGGACCAATCCATCCACAATTGGTTCAATAACAAGCTTATCGGTATCATAGCTTAAATGGCTTAATGGATTCCAACTTGTTAGTATATTACCTACATTTACTTCCCTATCTTCGTTAACAGCGATATCATAATTTTCATCTACAGGCTTTAATGGAAAACCTAAAACATCATTTTTGTAGTAAAAGTTGATCCATTCACCTTGTAATCCAGAATAGTAGCTTTGGAGGTTTTTAGAAGGAATATTAATTGGACGGTTAAAATTAAAATAACGTAAACTCCATAGTGGGAGAGTTGTACCCATTGTATAAAATAAGGTTAACGTATCGCCTGTTTCCAAAGGAGAGGATTCGTTGATAATCGAAGTGACATCATCTTGTTTAAATTGTAAATCATAAAAGTAATTACTCGCCATTACAGAACCCAGACTATGTGAAATGATACATAAAGGTGCATCATCTCCAGCCTTTTCAGAAAGTAAGTTAAGACCTTCCCGTATTTTCTCATGTACTTTCTCATAATTTTGCCTTGCAGTCTCCACCGGTTGATAGGCAACGGCATCGCCTAAATAATTGATAAGGAAATTCCTTAGTCCTTGATAATTTAATTTATTGTCCAGAACCAATTTTTTAAACAGATTTTCCTTTCTGTCTTTAAAAACAGTTGCCCATAGGACCGGTTGGATGACTAGCTGGGAAGCAGGATCTTCAACTAGATGCTTCATTTTTTCAGTGAATTTTTTATGAATCTTGGCTATTGTTTCCTTAGCAAAACCCTCTGTTTGATTTCCCATTCCATGAATAATTGCTACAGCTTTTTTTTTTACATTGTCATCTTCCTCTATTATAAAATATGCTATTCGTTATATGACAATATATTCAAAATTGGTAGATTCGAAAGGACACTTTCACTACTCTTGTAAAATTTCCCCTCTGCCGAGCATAAAAGTACAGAGGAAGAGATGAGCTCTAAGTAACAAAAGGGAAATTATCCAAGGATGCACCATTAAAAAACACCCCCCAATTGCTAGTTGTGTCTAACAATCGGGAGAAGTTTTCTCTCGGAAACTATTTTTAAGACTGTATCCCTTTTTATTTGGCTTTTGTAAACTTGCCATACGATTCACTGTAACGTTGGATAGGGTAAAATAACTTCATTTTCCAAAATTCGCATTTAAAAATGATTTGTCACCAAATTCATTTTTACGTACTCAAAACCAGAGAACAAGAATATCTTAATACTGCAACTCAGAACACTCTAGAGGGGGATGCGAGGATGGAAAATGGCAAACATGGGGAGATTTCTTCCACATTAGGGGGCCCAAGTAATGGACGGCTTGGTCTGGCTGCCTTAGGCGCAATAACAGGCGGTTCACTTTTGGCCATCAGTAACATTTGGCAAGGGTACCTTGAGGTGACACCCGGAAATGACGGAATTCCGCAAGATGTTACTCATTATGTCTATTACCTTAATGATACCATGCTGTTTGTGGCAATGTGTGGTTTACTACTTGGTCTGCATGGACTCAATAATCGAGTTACAGTTACAAAAGCAGGTTTTATGTGGCGAACAGGGGTCTTTCTTTCAGGACTCGGACAGGGGATTTTTGCAATTGTGGCATTAGCTTTTATTTTACACGGCTTCTTTGACTTTAAATCTTTCATGGATTTGGTCCATTTAGTCGCCGGTATTAGCATTATAGTAATGTATCTTGGCGCACTTCCACTTGGCCTAGTGCTACACCGCCGGAAAGAACTTCCTCAAACCGCAGCTATTTTGTTCCTTCTAACTGTACCCATGGTTGCCGTCTCCTTGATTTTTATATACAGCATAAATGCCCTTGTTAGTGGATTATTATCCGGAGGATTGTATGGGTTAGCTTGGATCATAACAGGGTTCTATTTAAAGAAATAATGTAAGCGAATAGGAATTTGGGTACTTTTACGGACATTCTATTATTCAATATTACAGGGGGCAATTCTTACTTTTGTACAGAATCGCCCCCTTTTCATATTCGGTTAACTATCAAAAAACCGCCTCTATTTATGGTAAGGTTCACCTCGATTTATCCTAAAAGCCCGATGAACCTGCTCCACCAAAACCAACAGTGACAGGCACTGTTCTTCACAGCTATTGATGCTATATTATTAATGGTAATCAATCCAAACAAAAAAAAGTAAGCTAAACAAGATACGTTATCAATGAAATATCTCATCTAGCTTAGTTTTTAAATGACAACGTAGAAAAAGCACAGTCAAAAACTGTGCTAGTTTCTCCAATATTTAATTCGAAAATTAAAACTTTTACCATCATGCATTCTTTAAAATTCCATACACAAATTACTCATTGCTCCAAATTCATAAGTTTGATTGATAACTTTTGGAGTCTTCCTTTCGTCTCCGCTCCCCATTGCAATAAAGAGGGGAACAAAGTGCTCAGGTCTCGGTACGGCTAAACGTGCATGGGGAGCTAATTGAAGATAATGATCCAAGGCGTTTAGATCCCTTTTTTG
This sequence comes from Bacillus sp. JJ1532, assembly GCF_036965085.1. Taxonomy (NCBI): domain Bacteria; kingdom Bacillati; phylum Bacillota; class Bacilli; order Caryophanales; family Bacillaceae; genus Bacillus; species Bacillus sp. JJ1532. Next base: position 21,967 of record NZ_JBALOW010000043.1, on the reverse strand, counting down.
GACCATTTCAATGACCCAATTATCAAATTCAACTGCTTCTTTAGTCGGTTCGGTTGCGTCAGGGAAAAACCATTGAAAATTGTGGACCGTTGTACCGCTTCCAATAACCAAAATATCTTCCTCTCCTATCCCTTGTAACGCCTTCCCAATGTTATATTGTTCTTTAGGAGATAAGAAAGGATGAACAGATAATTGTATTACTGGGATGTCTGCGTCTGGATACATGTGGCGAAGTGCTACCCATGAACCGTGGTCCAATCCGCGTCTTTCTTCCCTTTGGGTTTTGATTCCTGCATTCTTAAACCGTTTCTCAAGAATTTGGGCGACTTTAGTAGAACCCTTGACCGGATATTTGATTTGATACATTACATCGGGAAAACCGTAATAGTCATAGACAGTATCAAGAATATCATCTGTATAGGTTAATGAGACAATCTCACTTTCCCAGTGAGCACTAAATATGGCAATGGCTTTTGGTTTATATTGTTTTCCTAATTCAGATAAAAACTGGGAATATTCATTTTGTTGAACAGCTAAATATGGGGAGCCATGACCGATAAATAATGAAGGCATCATCTTTTTTACTCCTTCTACCAACGTCCAATTGCCACAAATATGGCTAACGCTAATAAAATAAGATTCATCCCAATAGCCTTATTTTCATTCCTTTTAATATGAAATCCGGCCGCAAGAATCATAACGACTCCAAGTGCTAAAGCTGCAATCGGTGTCAATACAGGTACGATTCCAGTTGCATAAGGTACAATTAAACCAATAGCTCCAAGCAGCTCTGCTACCCCGATAAATATCACCAATCCTTTTGAAGAATCCTTTACCCAAGGCATGCTAGCTTTTGCTTTTTCATAAGTCAAAGCTTTCGTAGACCCTGCCATTAAAAACATTAGCCCTAATAAAACTTGAACAGCCCATAGTGCTATATTCATACAATAATCTCCTCTTTAATTGAATTTATTTTTCTCTGACCCCAAAACACGATAACGGCTAAAATAAGAAGAATAAACGGCATCATGGCAACTCCAAATCCTTGGCCTGCTTGTAAATGGGTAAAAACTGCTCCAGTCATAACCATTGCTAATAACCCACTAAAAATAAGAACTAAATTTTCCTTCCAATAACCAACGATTAATCCAATTCCTAAAACAACTTCGATTGCCCCTACTACATACATAAAACCTGTGCCATATCCATACACATTGTTAAATGCATCAACCTGCATGGGATCTGCCCTTAATTTTATATAACCAAATAATAAGAATCCGATAGCTAATAAGCCTTGTATAATACGAACTGTCAACTTCATTGAAACAATCCCCCCTTGTTTCAATTTAACTTCTAAGGTTAGAATAATACCTAAGGGAAATTTCTGGAAGTAGGTACATTAATGTGCCATAGTATACAAAAAGATACCTTAGAGGGAGGAAGCTAAATGGCTGACGAATGTAAAGGAAATGGAGCTGGAACGATTGAAACAGCTCTTGATATTCTTGTTGGAAAATGGAAGCCTGTTATTCTTTTTCATTTAATTCAAAACGGAACACTACGCTTTAGTGAACTTCACCGCTTAATTCCAGATGTAACGAAAAAAATGCTTACTACTCAACTAAGGGAATTGGAATATCATGATATTCTAAACCGTAAGATTTATGCACAAATTCCTCCAAAAGTTGAATATTCAATAACCGAATATGGAAAAGGACTAATACCTCTATTGGTGTCAATGCATGAATGGGGATTAGGACATATAACACATTTAAATGAACTTTATGGGGAAGAAGAAAAGGAGTAACAAAAATAAAAAATAATTTCCACCTGTACAATCATTAAAAAGCAGTGTGATTTCGATTGCGAATCCACTGCTATGTAAATGGGATGAAATTTACGACCTAGGCTCGTTCACTCGGACAAGCACCTTTTTTAAGAGACACAGGTGTATCATACAGACCGGCTTGTCCATTTGGACATATTTTGGTAGTAATTTACGAAGAAAGGATGTGTAATCATGGGACTAAGATGTTCGTGTGGGGTGCGTACAAACCCTGATGCAGCAACAGAAAATCTTGACATGTTTTTCTTTGAAGATCGTTCTACTAGGCCTGGATCAATAACTCTTTCTGTTAATGCCTGTGCAGATAGACTAGAATCAACTACCTTCACCGCAACATTTTTCGACCAAAGCAATGGAGGCGATGATAGGAGTTTTACGTTTTCTGCAACCCCAGCAAGTACTGAATCCGTTAGTTGCGGTTTTTTGGATGCCGATGTATGTATAGTAGACATAAAAGGTGAGGGACTTGTAACTGGTGAAACAACTCCAAGAGAATTTGAGGTTTCTTTTACAACTGGCCCACCTTCTTCTAGTGATACTTTGTTTAATCTTAGTATCGCTGATTTTGCTTCCGGCCCCGTTCTGGGAGCTGCAGATCTCCAACCAGACTTGACCTTCTTCGGCTGCGAGAGAAATTAAAGAATAAGCAAAGGATCATCTTATCCAAGATATTTTTTCAATTGATGAGATTTTAGGGATAATTGAGTAAGGTAAGCTAGACATGAAATAACACCATGTAATAATATCTTGTCTAGCTTTTTTATTGAATTTCTAAAAAAATCCGTCAGCATTTTTTATGTACGTCCCTGTGTTAATCCGTTGCTGCTGATCCTTTACCGTAAATTTGCCACCGAGACTGAATACCTTTTGTTTTATATAAAGGTGTTTCACAACTATGCCTCCTTTGAATTAGCATCAACTTAAAAAACCTCAATCATTTTTCATAAAGTTCTGCTTCTCCAAGTAATTCAGCACTGTCTGCGAAAACTCGATATGAGATTCTTGCGTATATTTGGCAATGGTATAGACTTGAGCTAGATTCTTTAATCCCAGTCGTTCCGTCATTTCTTTTAGCCTAGGAATGTCCATGTAGCGTTTCCATCCTTTTTCATTTCTTTCTTTGTAGATTTCTAGAATTTCCTCATCTGAATAATCACGATACTGGTCATAGTGTACAATTCCATGCCTTGGCAATCGATCAAGCGGGGCAGGGTTTTCTGCGGGATATCCTAATGAATAACCAACAACTGGTACGACATTGGGCGGTAAGTTTAGCAGTTCACCAATTTGATCACAATTTGCTAGCGTTGAGCCCATATAACAAATGCCCAGCCCAGCATTCTCTGCTGCTAAAGCACAGTTCTGTGCTACTAAACTAGCATCAATAGCCCCAATCATAAAGCTCATAAAATTATCAAAATGGACAGGTGCATCATTGAGCGAAAGCCATTTTCTCATTCTATTAAAATCAGCACAAAAGGTTAATAGTATAGGTGCATCAACAACCATCGATTGTTCCATATGTGCAGTGTAAAGTTTCTGCTTAAGCTCTTTGTCTTTTGTGACGATAATCGAATAAGTTTGCATATTGCCACTTGATGAAGCACGAATGCCAGCATCTATTATTTGCTCTAAAAGTTCTTGGCTTACTTCCCTATCTTCATATTCCCGTATGGATCTATGACCGAATATAACATCATTTAATTCCAAAGCAATCACTCCTTATTTATCTCTATATAAGAGTTTGAAGAATCATTTGCATATATAAAGTTCAATCTATTCATTTGGTTAATACCGTAAGATAGGCGTCTTTTCTCCTACTCTTGATATAGAGATATGAATAGACTTTAACTACTATTATAACAGATATTCGAAATTATCTGAGAAAGGGTAAATACAGATTGTATTTGGAAGTGTTATATAAAGTGGTCTTGAAAATGGCACACCCCGAATAATGTCGAAAAGTCCGAAAGAATTCTGGTGTACACCAGGCACTTTTTAAAGATACAGAAGATAACACTCATGCATTAATGAGTGAAGTTCAAGTTTAAGAAAACCAAAAGGAGACCGTCTAAACAACATGGACGGTCTTCTCTATTTTAAGTTAGCCTCTTTAACACTTCTTATCTAGAGTTACTTTCACCTATGCTTTTCTGGTAAAGAACCTTCTTCTAACTATCTAATTTACTCAAATCTTCTAAAGATAATTGACCAACAACTTCATAACCATTACCTTCCCCTTTAGGCTTTATAATAACTGTCCCCATATTAGGTATTTGACCTAAACCTACCCCTTCTGGGAAACTGTGAGCAACAATAACCTTATTCCTTCCCTCTTCTGGAACTATTTCCAAAACAGACTTAAAATTATTTAAAATTCTTTGTCTATCACTACTAGGTAAATTTCCACCCAACCTATATATCTCAAACCAAAAAGGATTAACTTGAACATTGCCACTTCCAAATGCTAACTGTGCTGTTTCTATTGTCCTGCAAAAAGGACTTGCGGAAACAGGGTATTTAATTGGTATTTGTAAGTATCGAAGAATTTCTCCATAATAAATAGCCTGCCTACGTCCCTTTTCAGAAAGATTTCTTTGGGTTAAACAGTCTTGAAAGTTTAAATAGGGTAAATCACTTCCAATGGTCGCTTCCCCATGCCTTGCATAGAAAATATATCCACCTTTTCTAAAGGAATTAAGTAACGATCCATTCAAAGCAATCTTCTCCTCTCATGTATACATCCTGGTTTACTGCTAATGTATGTATATTATTTAACATGGGTAATTAATCAGTTAAAAAAAAACAAACAGGAATAATAAATACCTTTTCCCGTTTGTTTTTACCATAAAATTATTTTAAATAATTAACTGATTGTCATAGCAATCAAATGAATGGAAGTAACTTATCTTAGTCTGGAAGAAGAATGAGTAATCCCAAAAATAATACTAAACACACTGTGCAAAGCCACGTGTAATTGGAAAACTAACTCTTCCACCAGATTCATTTTATTAAAAAGCCAGTCTTGATAAAGTTTCTTTATTTATTTGAATTTCCACTCTCTGCTTTACCATTATTTGTGATACGGTTCACCTCGTTATATCTAAATGAGATAATAAGTGGAAATGACCCTACCTAACTTACTAACCAAGCGATTTGCAAATCTATTTTCCAAACCTTTTGCGATATCCGCATTTTCTACATAGTTCCTCCACTGCCACTCTTCGTGAAAAACCATCTACAAGGTTTTTTGCTCTATCCATCTCGATAATATCAGAAAATGAATGATCATTAATATTTCCAAGGTTGATCACTCCCTCACCATCTAGACAACAAGGAATAACCGTTCCGTTTGCTAAAATACCTGCTTGATTTCGCAGGCCATAGCAGAAGCCCTTCCCATCATCTTCTTCTTCATGTAAAGCAGGCCACTGAAACTCGTAATCTTGATTGATGAAGATACGTTCCGCAATTTTCACGCCGCTTCCTGGTTCGACCTTCTCTTCAATTTTGTAGTCTAAATCAAATTCTTTCTCAATTATCTCTAATAACTCTCTGTTTCGTTTTCTTTCCAAATTCGTTGTATTGTCTTGTGTAAGGTTCCATAACCTCAGGGAAACAATCATTTCTGATTGGCTCGTTGCTTCTTTAATAAAAGAAAGGATACTTCTCACATACCCTTCCTTATCTTTAGAACCAATATGGCCATCAAAGCTATGGAGTGAAAAATTCATTTGTCTTAACGCAGGTTTATTTAATAATTTTTCCCTCTTTTTATTAATTAATGTTCCATTGGTTGTGATATTGACTTTAAATCCTTTCTCATGACTTAAGTCTAACAATTCGTCTATTTTAGGATGGAGCAGTGGCTCACCTTTAACATGTAAATAAATGTAATCTGTGTGTGGCTTAATTTGGTCTAATCTCTTAGAAAAATCGTCCACGGAAATGAATTGCTTCTGTCGTTCTGTTGGCGGACAAAAGCTGCATGCAAGATTACATACACTTGTAATCTCTAAGTAAAACTTTTTAAATTTTTTCACCATCAATTCCTCACTTTTTTTGACTACTTAGAACAGGATGAACTATTATTCTATCACTATTACAGCATATTTTTCATTATTGGATCATTGCTTATTTAAGGAAACTACCGTTACCGATTTTTAGCTTTAAAAAATGCACTTGTCTTTTACCTATTATTGATTCTACTACTATCTGCACAAGATCTCCTTCACTTGTACTTTTTATATAAAAATAAAAAACCATCAGAGAATTATCTCCAATGGTCTTCACATTTTGCGAACGATTAGGTAACTAACATATAAATGGAGAATTAACCATATTATTGTTCCACTTTTTCTGATTTTACGGTTAAATCTCCTGCCAATGGCGTCTCAATGATTTCCTTAACCTTAGCTAAAGAATCAGCTTGCCCAAGCGCCCACATTAATTTGGCAACGATTGCCTCCGTGTTCATATCTCCGGAAAATATAACTTGATGCTGTGCTGCCTTGCGTCCCACTTCATACAGGAGCAAGTCCTCCCCTTCTTCCAGGCACTGAGTCGTAATGACTACAGCGATTCCTTTATCCGTTAGCTCCTCGACTTTCGCAAGCAGGTTTCTTCCTTCAAAAGGAAGCCCGCCGTTTCCGAAACTTTCAATAATAATTCCTTTATATAAGTCTTTTAAGCAATCAAAAATCTCAGGCTTAGCGCCAGGATATAATTTCATTAAAAAGACGTCCGTACATAAATTCGCATTGAATACAACCTTATTTTCACTGGGTGCGGGTTTCCAGTGATAGTCCACATCACTTTTATTTATAGAAGCAACATATGGATGATTGATACTTTCAAACGCATCATAGCTTTTTGTCCGCATTTTAACCGCACGAGTTCCTAGAATCACTCTGCCATCAAAAACGATAAATACGCCGCCAATATCCTCGCAGGCAAATCGTAAGGCGTCTGCTACATTTTTCTTGGCATCGGTTTTTTTAAAACTAATTGGAACTTGAGATCCGGTTAGCACAACTGGTTTGTCCAGACCCTGAAGCATATATGACAGTGCTGAGGATGTATAGGCTAACGTATCAGTTCCGTGTGTAATGACAAATCCATCGTATTCATCATAATTTTTATAAACTGATTCCGCAATTTTCACCCAATGCTCAGGCTGCAAATTTGTACTGTCTATATTCATTAAGATTTTACCGTCGATTTTTATGTTATCGAATGTTTCAGGAAGGAAATGCAGCAAATCTTCAACGGATAATTCCGGAGTAAGCCCCTCATTTCCTTCCACACATGCAATGGTTCCACCGGTAGCAAGCATTAAGATTTTTTTCATAAGCAACATCTCCAAAGTAGTCCGAAAGGTGTATTTATGAACCGTTTAAAGGTTCCAAAAACAATCGCTTTTACTTAAAAATATGAACGGCTTATGTAAAAGCCACTCGCACAATGAATTATTTTAGCTTTGGTGGTTGGAGATCTGCTGGGATTGGTGCTGAATAGGTTTGACCCCCAAGCCGTTTGTTATGCTCAGCCTTGGCCGCAGCAAGTATATCGGAGGATTGCATGATCTCAAGTGCCGTTGCTGCCATAATTTCTCCGGCTTGGAGCATGGCCTTTTGTGCATAGGAAACTGCACCTTGTGATACAACCTGCCAAGTATGCGGCGCGGTTCCAATCGCCCATGTCGCTGTATTACATTGCATGGTTGGAACAATCCAACTAACATCTCCTACATCAGTCGAAGCAGCCATAAGCTCTTCAGTTTTAGACAGAGGCGGGATCACCGTAGCAATCGGTGACGCAAGAAGTTTTTCCTTTGTTTCAAAGTCAAACTGCATCACATTTTGTTGAATATCCTTATCACTTAAAGTCTGCTGAATTTCCCGTGCAAAATCCATTTCATCCTGTGTATACGCCGGCAGTCCAATTTCCTGTATTTTCTCATACATGACATTAGCCATAGTTGAGTTTGGAATGACTTCTGAATAGCCTCCTTCCAATTTATAGCTCATGCTTACACTAGTCATTAACGCAGCGCCTTTTGCAACATCAATGACTCGTTCAAAAATCTCATCAAGCTGCGCCCGTTTTGGTGCACGAATGGAGTACACAACATCAGCATGAGCTTGTACAACATTTGGTGCATCGCCGCCTGCATTGGTAATGGCATAATGGATACGTGCTTCCGGGATTATATGCTCGCGCAAAAAGTTAACACCAACATTCATTAATTCAACAGCATCTAATGCGCTTCGTCCAAGATGAGGCGCAGCTGCTGCATGAGCACTTCGACCTTCAAAGGAAAATTTAACTGTATAAGTAGCAAGAAAGGACATATTTAAAGGGGCAGCATAATTGCCAGGATGCCAGCTAAGAGCGAAGTCTACATCATTAAATAATCCTTCTCGTACCATAAATACTTTGCCTCCGCCGCTTTCCTCTGCCGGACATCCATAATAACGAACCGTTCCACTCATTTTGTGCTGATGTAAATATTCTTTAATGGCCACGACAGCAGCAAGTGATCCTGTTCCTAATAAATTATGACCACATCCATGACCATGCCCGCCTTCGACAATTGGAGCGTGCTTTGAAGCCCCTTTTTGCTGGCTTAACGCTTCTAGTGCATCGAACTCACCTAAAATGGCAACAATCGGGTGTCCTGAACCGTACGTGGCAACAAAACCTGTATCAAGCCCGGCAACAGGTGATTGAACTTCGAACCCTTCCTTCATTAACGCTTCTTTCATGGCATTAGAGGATTGCTTCTCCTCGAAGCGGATTTCAGGATGTGCCCAAATAAAATCACTGACCTCAATAAATTGTTGTCTTTTTTTATTAATCTCATTTTTAACAAATTGAGAAAATGATAGTGAAGTTGAAGTTGACATATGAAAAACCTCCTTATTAAGATACGCTTGATAATGGTTTCTCTTGCTCAGGCTGCTCTGTTGTACGGAATGTGCAGATTGCAATCAAGCAGACAATAGCAAAACCAATCAGCATCCAAAATGCCATGTCAAAGCTTCCTGATGCATCAACAATAAAGCCGATTATTGTAGGTGCAAAAAAGCCAGCTAGCTGTCCTCCTACATTTACAAATCCCATTGCAGATCCTGCCACTGAAGTTGGTGTATTTTTAAGAAGGAAGGCGTTTAGTAGAATAATGACGACAGCAATAAAAAAAGTGACGATTGTTTGGAAAATAATAAAGCTTGTAATAGATGTCGCTGTAAACATAAAGTACATTAAAACAGCGATTAGAACCGTACCGATAATACCAGGCAACTTTTCTTTTCCCTGCGGAATTTTATCCATAATAACGCCAGCCAGTAACATTCCTATAAGCATAGCAACACCTGGAATGGTTTGAGCCCAGCCAATCGATACTAAGTCTAGTCCGCGCACTTTTGACAAATAGCTAGGGATCCAGCTTGTAAGCCCCCACTGAATCGTATAAATGGCAAAGAAGGAGACAAAAATACTCCAAAGCAATGGCATTTTTAATACTGTCTTTAAGGGACTTTTACCTTGTTGTACTTGCACACTGGATGAATCTTGACTTGTTGTTGCATGTGGTATTTTTAAGAAAAAGAGATAGAGTGCTACAATTAGGGCACCGATAAAGGCAACGCCTATAAATAGCGGCCGCCATCCAATAGAGGTCAATAAATAGGCTGAAATAACGGGTGTTAATATCGCCATAACACCACCGCTTGACAATAATATGGACTGTGCACGACCACGTTCTTTACGTGGGAAGGTTTCTGAAATCGCTTTCGTAGAAGCGGGCATAAAGCCTCCTTCACCTAAGCCAAATAGGAAACGTATGGCTAAAAGCATAAATAAAGAATTGGCAACCCCTGTTAACCCTGTAAATAGTGAAAGTAACAGAACCGAAATTGTAACTATTTTACGTGAGCCAAATTTATCTGCCAACAAGCCTCCTGGTATTTGCATAATGGCATACCCTAAGAAAAATGTGCTCAATACAATTCCTGTATGTGTTGCATTAAGTGATAAATCTTTAGAAATATCAACAATCGCATAGTTAATAACAAAACGATCGAAATTACCTAAGGCCCATCCAAAAAATAAAAGTGCTAAAATTACGGACTTGTTCTTCATCCAATCCCTCCAATATTTCGAATATTTAATTTAGTATAAAAGATATAAATATAGAAGAAGCTCCACAGTTTATAAAAAAACTATGGAGCTTCTTCTATATCAATTAAGATAATTATCATATAAATAGCATGCCAGTTGTATTCTTAATAAATGCTCGCGATTATCAAATGAAAGGTTTAAAATTTTTTCCATTTTATCTAGTCGCTGATAAAGCGTATTAATATGAATAAATAATTGATCCGCTGTTTTCTTTGGAGAGGCATTACAGGCAACATATGCCCTTAGCGTATTTGCCAAATCGTTTCTTTCCTGACGAAGAGGATCAAATATTTCATTCACAAAGCCCTCCATATATTCCTTTGATTGTGTCAAAAATAATGTATTGATTCCGAGACTATCATAAGAAATCACACGAGTATTTTGATTACGGGCTCCATAATCACATGCCTTTTGTGCTTCATCTGTTAGTTTTTTTATATACGCCAAATCCTGTTGACCAGTGCTAATACCAGCATATAGAGGTACATGGGAAAATGTCGAAAAGTTGTTAATCAGGATTGATATTTCCTTTTTAATCGTTTTATAATCCACCTGATCATGATATGGTACAAAAATGGTAATTTGATTATTTGTCCCGAATAAAAATATTCCATAATCCTTTAGCTGCTTTTCGATAGCAACAATGAGCTTATGAAGCTCCAACTCAGAAGAAATAGAATGTTTAGCCTGGATGATCCTGACAACGATCATACAGAAGGATTGATTAAAATGATAGTCTATTTTTTGATTTAATAGCTGAATGGCCTCAGTGCTTGAAACAGAGGAAATACGATGAAAGAGTTCTTGATTATGTTCCAAATAGCGATCCATCAACGACTGTTTTTTCAGAATCTCGTTGGAAATCATCATTGCACATTGTTCAAGCACCATACGATCTGTCTCGGAAATCTCCTGCTTTGAATCGACAACTAGGACTGCTACAATTAAATGATCAAGGATAATTGGTTGTGCGTAAAAAGCTTCCCCTTCCATTTCAACATAATTTCCTTCTGGACAAACTTGAAATTTCTTTAACAGCTCATCGAGAAATGCAGCTGCCCTTTTATTAGGATGGGTCTGAATTTCCTCTTTATATATGAAATCATAATAGATCAGAGTCATTTGAAGGATCGACTGAATTTCTTTTACAATGGCTGGGATGCCTTTGTTCGATAAAGAAAGAGAAATTAACGTATCGTGAATTTGATTGCGAATGGATAAATAATTTTCGCGTTCCTGGAGTTGATAGTATATACGTGCATTAAAAATGGCCAGTGCCATTTGCGAGGCAAAGTGCTCCATTGTTTTCACATCTAACTCGGAAAAGGACCATTGATTTTTTTGCTGGTGGAGTAAAATAACACCAACCGTTTTTTCAGACAACTTAATCGGTACAGCAATGAGTCCACTAGACTGGTTAAGTTTTTTTTCCGGTGCCAGCAATGCTAAGTTTTTTTCAGAAACATCATGAAAGTATGTATCGATTTCTGCACGGTTCGTAAATAACTTCGATTTTCCTTCAGCAAAGATCTTTCCCACAATGGCTTCACCAATTTGAAATTTAGCATGACGAATCTCTTTATTCAAACCGACTGTTGCGATATTTTCGAGTATCTTGGTTTGCTCATTATAGAGCGTTAAAATGCCTGTGGAAGCTGCCGGAATAGCATCAACTGCATTTTGTAGAATATTCTCAAGCAACGACTCCACTTGCACATTTGTCACAATGGCTTGTAGCCCTTCTTGAAGTTTTTGAATTTCATTTTCTTTATAATAAATACTCTTTTGGATAAATATAATTTCAAATAAATCCTGAAAATAGGCAAGTTCCTCTTCCGTTAGAGATTTATTCACTTCAAACAATACTGTCAATGTATCGGCATAGTAAAATGAATAGCGTTTTCCTTGTATTTCCTCCTGAACAATCCACTCAATGGACGGCTGCCACTCTTCCTTGAAACCAAGTGAAAACAATGAAATCTGAAACTTCTTTAGCGTCCTACGAAAAAATAGTTGTAAATCCATCATCTTCACCCCCCATTTTTAAAGTGTAAATTTTCTAATATATTCAAGTAGAATCTCATCAAATTGTGGAATATCTCTTAACTTGTACGAAAAAAATCAAGATCCCATAAGGATCTTGCACAATGTCAGAGAACAGGATCTATTATTTAGTCTATCCCTTTTTATTATATAATGGATGATTTTTATTATTAAAGTCATTTTGAATTAAAAAACCTCATTTACTTATGATACGATTCACCGAAACAAAAAACTGCACCTCCAACTGTTAGATGTGTGTATCTAACAATTGGGGTGCAGTTTAGCCCTCTATCTGTTTTTTTCAATCCCTATATTCTGGTATCGCTCCACCTTGTTTATTTTAAAAGACTCGAATCAAAAATTAACTCGCTAACAAGGCTGGTAACTCATTCCAGCTAATTTCTGTTCGATGTTCAATGATGTATTGAAGCATGAACATGATTTCGTTTTTATCCATTTCCCCTAAATGCTTATTTGGAAGCTTGCTAATATGCAAGTAAGTTTTTTCTAAAGATAGATAAGCTTCATCTTCTTTATCTTTTTCAAAAGTTTTGATTGCATTTTCCAACTGAGCAATAAGCGATGTTTTAATTCCATTATTCCCATCTGCTTGTTTCACTAAAGAAATCGTATTTTCGATTGATGCAGATGTAATGAATACCTCAAGAGTTTTCGTCTCTGAAACATTATGCACTTTATCGATCGCACGGTATTGAATAGAGTTTTTACCTTCTTTATTGATCGTTAACCCCTCATCATAACGTTGCCAAGTGACACCGTTATCTAAGCTATACTCAATATGCGAAACCCCGATACCTGCATCTGTTGCTGCCAAGGATACTTTGACTTCATGAAGATACGATCCATCTCTACAGTCAGCCCCATGTAATACTGCATCCGCCAGTTCGGGTGCCTTGAAGTCTTCCGAGATTCTTCCTTCCGCTACATAATGGACTGGTCTATTAAAGCTTTTCACGAAATTTACAGTGGCTTGTATATCTTCAGGCCCTTGAACTGGGTCATTGCCATATTGGCGAATTTTATATTTATCAGTCCCATGTTCATACATATAATTGTTGACAGTAAGCGTATAGGTCCCATAATTATCAATTGGTGATCCATCAGGAAGATAGATATTTACTACTTTCCTTGTCGCACTATCCCACGTATATGAGAATCCACCAATAGAGACATCCGGTCCATAGGATGAAAACTGAGCATTTAATATAGGTTCCAATGCTGATCCTGGAATGGTGACCGTAACCAGTGTGTTATTAAATGGCTGGATATTGAAAAGATTCTCCCAAGTCATTTCGCCTTGGGCCAAAACGTCACGGATTCCCCCGCCGTTCATTAAGGCAAAATCAGACTTCATTTCATAATTCATTCCGTCTGCAATCAAGTTTCCAAGAGCATTGTCACCAATGATGCCTTTGATAGGGTATCCGCCATTCATTGGAGTAGCAGCAAAACCCACTACTTCTTTCAATTTTGGTCCAACCATTTCTTTATATTTGGCTAAAATTGCACTAACCTCTGGATCAGGAGTTACACCTTCTTGAATAACATCAACGATTTCCGCATGTTTTTCAACAATGTCACCTGTAACACGATCAATTTTCAAATCAATATCCGCAAAGGATTTTCCATATTCCCAAGCTTGGACAATAAGTTTGTTGTCTACAATCGCATTAAGTTTCACATGGTTATGAGCAGCAATAATGACATCTACCTCGTCATCTACGTTCTTCGCTAAATTTGCAATTTGACCAGTGGCCGTTTCATCGCTTTGATTTCCAGGAACGTGAGCTAAAACGACAATTGCCTTAATTCCTTGTGCTTTTAGCTCCTCCGTATATTTATTAACAGCTGCTGCTTCGTCCGTGAAACGAATATCCTGTATACCAGAGGCCATCACCATATTAGGTGTTTCAACCGTAGCTACACCAATAAATCCAATTTTTACACCATCTACTTCTTTAATGGCGTAGGGATCTAATATGAGCTTTCCAGTATCTTTGTATTCCACATTAGCGGCAACAACCGGAAAGTTCATCCCTTTATATCCTTTTGTGCCGTTTGGATGATCACCGCCATATACCATCCGAAGGAATTCTTGTGTACCTTTATCAAATTCGTGGTTACCTACAGTTCCTACATCAAATCCGATAGCTTCCATGATTTCAACTGTAGGCTCATCTCGAAGTAAGGCTGAAACCGGAGAACTGCCACCAATCATATCTCCAGAATGGATAATTAGCGTGTTATTTGGATTGGTTGCTTTATGGGCTTTTAAATAAGTGGCCAAATAGTCTGCACGTCCATAATTCACATTATTAATAGTTCCTGTAACATCAATCTTGCCATGTAAATCGTTCACAGAAAGTAATTTAACCGACATTGTATCTTCTGCATGCGCACGAATGGCGAGACTTGAGAAGATTGGTAGAACTAGTAGAGCAATAACTAGTAAATTAATAAATCTTTTACAAAATAGTTTTCTCATAATTTTACTCCTCCTAATATGACCCCATAATAATCTGGTTATTTATATAGGAGGTTAATTCCATGTTAATTTCATGTAAATCCACGGAAAATAATCATTTTTTCCTATTTCCATGATTTACGATTAGTCTCATAGTCCCGTTTCAGATTCAATCAAAAGAGATGACACGGTTTCATGCTTCAGCAAGACATACACCAGAAACTAACCAAACATATCCTATTCCAATGACGTTAACTTCCTCATCTATCATACCCTTTACAGTAGTTTTATAGATTAGCTACCTTCCTGTGCCTATTTCGTGCAATCACCTCATCATATTGAAACAATAAATCAGAGAAGATCGCATCCCATGATCGACCTAATGCAAACTTGATTCCCCCCTCTTCCATTAAATGATATAAATGGCGAGTAACCCAAAAGCTGTTCCTACAATGGCACCAGCAAGTACATCTGAGGGATAATGTAAGCCTAAAAAAACTCGCGATATTCCCACGCAACATGCAAGTGGATAAAGAAAAAATCCAAGTATTGGTAAATGATAGATTAAAGGAGTAATTATTGAGAAAATAGCTGTCGTATGGCCTGATGGGAAGGAATGGTCCATCAGCGGATTTTCGCCCACTCGAGCATTGGTTAGAGATAGATATGGACGTGTTCGAGGGTATATTTTTTTCATGAAAACCACGAAGAGATGACTTATCAGAAGAGAGATGGCACTTTCAAAGCCCCATTTTTTAGTTGGAAAATCAAGGTATAAAATGAGGAAGATGGTAAGACTAATGGTTGCCGTTGCTCCACCGAAATGAGTGATTTGACGGAAGAATAAATTTAGGCCTTTTTGGTCGAAACGATTGTTAATAAGTGAAAAGACATTACATTCAAATTGATGTAAATGATGAACCCATTTCGTTATCATTTGTTATCCCCCCTCCTATGAATTACTTTGATTGTACCCGAGGGATGTAAGGGAAATATGAACGGAGTATAAATTTAGTGTTGATCATTTTTAATAAATAGCTTAATTTTCACAAAAATCTTAATAAGAAATTAATGAAAAACAAAAAAGGCATCTCAATCCAAAAGAAAAGGACGAGATGCCGTTCTTTCAGTTGTGACACGCACTCCGAATAACCCGAACATCTCCGAGCCAATTCCTGTCTCAGTTCGCACTTTTGATGTTTTTTGCTTGCTGCCAATACTCTTGCAGAACATCGTTGACAATCGTTTCGGCTGCATGAGGCATATGAATCTTTCCTAATGATGATTTCATTTGTTGTAATTTCACTTTGTCTAAAGTTAGCTTGTGAATTCCTTTAACCAAATGTTCCAACTTGTCAAATGAGACCGCTGCACTGTTTTTTTGAAAAAACATAGCATTTTCGTTTTCTTGACCTGGTGTTGCTGGTAATAAAACGATTGGGACGTTTTTTACCATCGCCTCTGTTAACGTTATTCCCCCAGGTTTTGTTACTACACATGTTGCTAGCTGCAGCAATTCAGCCATTTCAGAAACATAGCCAAACACGCGAATATACTTTTCTCGTTGAACTTTATTTTGCAACTGTTCATACAGTTTTTTGTTTTTTCCGCAAACAATTAGGATCTGAGTTTTTTTGTCTCTTATTAAATTCTCACAAATATATTTGATTTCTTTTGATACTCCATGGGCCCCTGCAATCAATAAGATTGTTTTTAAATTGGGGGTGATTTGATATTTTTTAAAAAGATAGGGTAGGGAACATGTTTGTTGAAATTGATCTAGTACAGGTATCCCTGAAACAACAATTTTTCCTTCGTTCATTTCATTTTCTATGAGCTGTAATTTTAACTGTGGAGTCGCTACATAATATTTATCAATTCTAGGATGAATCCATGAATAATGAAGACAATAATCTGTGACAACGTTGTATGTGGGGATCGTCTTTTTTGTCTTTAATAGAAAATATGGAACCGTTTGAGTAGGGAATGTATTAATTATGGCATCAGGTTGCTCCTCCGTAATGATTTTACTTAATTCCGAATAACCATATGGAAAATGAGGAGTTAATTTTCGTTTAGAAATCTTTTGACTGCCATAATAAAATAAGCGATATAGTTGCCCGCCCCCCTTTGTGTAGCTTTTCAAATATAGTTTTTTCGTAAATTCATGTAAACGTGGATTTGTATCTTGATAGATATCCCTAATAACAACTTCAGCGGTTTTTTTAAGAGTAAATTGTTCTTCGAGCGCTCTAGCTACTTGTATGTGTCCATTGCCATAACTTGTTGTCAAAATTAATACTTTTGGCTTTTTCATTATGCGGAACTCACTCCTCTATCACCGAAACTGGAAATCATTAATTACCACAATCATTTTACCAAGAGTTTATTAGGTTTCTGTTAAGATAAAGTTAAGATGACTGAATTTTTTTATATTGATGTATGTGCTAAAATTTGTTTAAAAACTTCATTTGAACGTTCTTCCGTAATTAAATGGCCCGTTTTTTCATATGTAATGAGCTTTGCGTTAGGCAAGTCATTAGCTAATTGATGACCAATATGAACTGGAACGACTTGATCCTCTTCTCCCCAAAGTAATAATGTTGGGATCGTAATATTTTTTAATTCCTTACTTGGTAAATCACCTTCACGGTATCTTAATAATCTCATCAGGGATATGTAAAACCCATCTTCCTGCAACGGTTTTCCATATTCCTCAATATAGTCTTCCGTTATGAGAGATTGCTTATAAAATACGTTTTTCAAATGTTCCCGCACTTCCTTACTTTGGACCTTTCTTCTTATGTAATAGTGAAAAAAAGGGAGATAGGTACATAAAATTAACGCTTTGTTTGCTCTTTTTAAATAGCCGGAACTCGATAATAACACCAAGTTCTTTATTTTTTCAGGAATGATTTTCGCTGTATATAATGCAATTTGGCCACCCATCGAGTGTCCTGCAATATTCACCTCTTTTAATTTAAAGTAATCGATACAATCGGCAACGATCTGGGCATAATTTTGAAAGGAATACACAAAGGAGGCCGATTTTTCACTGCGGCCAAATCCAGGTAAATCAATGGCGATGATTGAGAAATATTCTTTTAATAAAGGGATCAGAAGATTAAATGTATAAATAGAAGAAGCAAATCCATGAATTAAAAGAAGTGGAGGCTTTTCATCTAACCAGTATTCACAATAGATTTTCACATTACAAAGTTTGATATACGTTTGATTTAATTGCATACTTCACATCTCCAACATTGTTTGTTAGAGATATTTTGTACATATCACTGTTCCAACATGTATTAATGGTATGAGACTCTGCTCCCTTTAAATATACTTCACTTGCTTAAAAAGATCCTTCATATCCAAAACCTCTTTCCCTGCGATTAAAATAAAATCTGTATGCAAATAGGTTGTACCAACAAGATCTTGAAGGTTAGACAACTCCATATCATCTGCTTGCAATAATGTGTCATCCTCTAAATAAATATAAATGGAGAAATGGTTTTGTAATAAAGCAAAGAATTTGGCTTTACATAAAAATCACATTTATTAGGGCACAAAAAAGGATGCCTTCAATATCAAGGCATCCTTTTTTACTTTTGTTTTTAAATGATTAACCTGCTGCCATTTATTCTTTCCTATTTGATTCTTCACTTTCCTAGTATACTTTATCAGGTTTAACAACGAATATTCTAATTAAAGTCGCAATCGTGAAGAAAGCCCTAATGACATATAACACCATGTCATAGGATTGTGTCTTTTCAAGAATAAGGTGTTAAAAAGTAAAACATTTATCGGTATTTGGCTTATGTTCTATATTAATATTACATGCGGATTTTGGAACAATTTATTCTAGATTTTTTTTGCAAATAGCACAAAAAATCTAAAATGAAGAAATCAATGTACCAGTAGTATCATTATTTATTGTACTAGATGGATATTGATAAACTGTCGGGTTTCGTTCACACAAGTTAACCCATGCATCTACACATTTAGGGTCAAAGTGAATGCCTTTTTGCTCAATTAAATACTTTACGGCTTCGTTATGGGTCCATGCTTTTCGATAGGATCTTTCAGAAGTAAGAGCATCGTAAACATCCGCAACAGCTACTATTCTAGCTAAAAGCGCTATTTCTCCCCCTTGAAGCTTGTCAGGATAACCGCTGCCATCCCATTTTTCATGATGAGAACGTATGATACTGAGCTCTTCTTTCATAAAACCAAGGTCTCTACACATTTCGTAACCATTCACTGGATGCGTCTCTATAATTTCTCTTTCCTCACTAGATAGTTTACCAGGCTTGTTGATAATCGAATCTGGGATACTTATTTTCCCTACATCATGAACTAGAGTTCCTTGAGCTATTGCCCTTAATTGTTCTGGTTTTAACTTGAGTTCTTCTCCTAGTTTCAATGCATACATGGTTACTCTAAAAGTATGGCCCATTGTATATGTATCTTTTTTTTCTGTAGTAACTACTAGAGCTTTAACACTTGGCGAAGCACTATTTGTAATTCTTTCAAATGGATCGTTAGTAAATAATGCACGGATAGCACCTACAAAACTCCCCCTCACTACATACTGCTTAATTAATCCAATAAGCATAACAATCATTGATGCTAATAATAGAAAATGATACATCCACCAACTTAGCCTCCATATCTCTCCCAAAATCATGATAAGCTGGGATACAATAAACCAGCCTGCACTATAGACAATCGATATCTGGAGGGGGAACCGTGAAAATCTATAAGTTTGATAATATCGAATAATAGTAATTATATTTAGCAGTAAGACGATAGCAGTAACAAACCAATTAAGAGGCTTTACATTTAATGGAATGAAATGCATTATGTTTGGAAAACTCATTGATACTATGCCAAAAATACTTAAGGCTAATATCCAACCTGGAACAAGCATACTTTGTCGCTGTGATAGTTTTTCAACAAGTTTATGATCAGAGGGTAAAGAAGATAACCATAACCATATAGTGGCTAATAACATACTTAACTGTGATGCAACACCTGGTAAATGTGTTTCAGGGAGCAAAAAGTGTGGTGTAGATAAACCATGTAAAGCAAACACAAGAGCTAGAGAAATGAAGGATAAAGCTAAAAAGCTAACCTTAATATTCCTTAGTCTTTTCCCAACAACCCCAACAGCTATAGCAAGTATGGTAGATAATATAGAAACTGCACTTACAATATAAAAGTGTCCTCTGGGCATTATAAATAAAGGATCATCCCAAAGCCCACCTCTTAAAAATTCAAATATGGCAAACGGTAGGGCAACTGCTACTAAAGGTCCAATAAAACTATAGTTTTTCAATTTATTTCCTCCAAGTTTTATATGAGTTTGTAGTACTTCTATACTATCATATTATACTAAATTTTTAGATAACTCGTATATTCTATCAACTTTATTAAAAACGGATAGACCTCCTTAGGGTTCTATATATGTAACTAATTAAACTTTTAACTGGCTCGTCCTTTTTATCGATCCCATTCGAGGATATATCGGAAAATGCCCAAATTGCCGAAAGCAAAGAATAAAAAAGCCAAGTATTAGGGTCAGTCCATCACTGCGTGAATACAGCAAGGACTGACCAAGGTGATGAAAGGCACCCTAGAAAACGTCAAACCATAATAGCGACTGATCACTTGGATCTCCATTATAATTTACAAAAATTTGCTCTCCTCTTTGAATATCTTTCCTGGCATAAAAGTCTAAAGTTTGGTTTTCAATATTGGTAATATACTTTGCGTTAGGAGTATAGGAGTGATTATATAAAGAACCATATCCTAAAGCGATGGCTTTATCTTCTCCCCAACGAAATACATAGTTTTGTAGCACACTTTTTCTCATTTGCTTCCATTCTTGGTCAGGAATAATAATTACCGGGGCTTTCTCCAGCAATTCCCCTTTCTTAATATAACGATCCGCAAATATCCCCCTGCCATACTTTCCTGCATTTTTTACTATAATTGGTCCCACTTTATGGCCTCCTATTTCAAATTCTTAAGCTGTTCTAGAAGATAACGATTCCGATTTGAAATAAATTGAAGGATCAGTTCTGGCTCACTTTCAAATAGATTGATAGATTTTCTGCTTTTATACCGATCTAAAGTTATATACGTTCGCAATTGGTTATACATATTTGTCACTTTCAGTTCCAATGCACTGATAGTAAATGACGTATTCAGAATTTCTTCAAGCATAAGGCGATATTGATCACGGAATTCCTTATGATCAAGCAGGCGTGCTGTAAGCGTATTATAGCCTCGGACGGGGACGTAATCGTATTCCATTATTTCTCCATCCCAGTCTCTCCCCCAGGTTGCATCATAATCCCAAGGAATCATTTCGAACAATCCCGTTTCGCTATTACGATACAAGGCATAATTATGAATGAAACCATCAAAGTTCTGTGTACAAACTGCCCCGCAAAGCCATATCAGATACTTTTTCACATCCAGGTACTTCGTTATTTCTTCACTGAAATTTTCCCGAGGAATCGTATTTATTTTGGCTATGAATGTTTCTAAGTCATGAATATCCTTTTCACTACCATCCTTCTGATCATATCCAGAGAAAAGGGAAGATTTTGGTCCATTTTCCGGCGTTAATAATGAAAAATTTGCGTGATAGGTAGTTGCATAAAAAATTGGCCCATTTGGAAGCTGTCTTTTTTGTAGAAAACATTGATCTACGGATTCAAGCTGCAAATAGATACCTTCAGGCTTTCCATTGAGCTCAAGGAAAACATGTCTAGAATTTGGAGCAAGACAGCCAATCGTTTGGAAAAAATCAAATGATAGTTTGTTGCGAATCAATGACGGATCACGATATTCTGCATTAAGATGAATTTCATTCCCGCTAAACTCTTGATTATATGTTTCAAAGTTAATTCGATACGATTTTTTAGGAAATGTACGTACGTGATCTCCCCGATAGGCAATACCGCTTTCATACTCATTACCGTCTATCACCAGTTTGGAAGGTAACAGCCTTTCGTTCCATACATCGTTCATCAGTTTTTTATAATGCCGAGGCTTAATCATAATACCGATGACAGGTATATTTTGTGTCATTCAATCATTCCTCTATGATTTGATATTCCATCTTATGAGGGTAAGAAAATATTTGATCATAAAGGGATTAGAATTGGACAGGAATCTAGGACAACTTCAATAAAGTTTCATACAATACAGTACCTTACATTAAAGGAACTTTATTAGAAAGGAGGTTCTCTAATTGGAGAGAATCGATGTTTTAGATTTAATTAACCAAGCGGAATCTAATGGACTTGAGGATTTTTTAATGCAAAACCCTTTTGCTGCAGGAACTGGTGAAGGAACTGGCAAGAAAGGGACTGGTAAGAAAGGGACTGGTAAGAAAG
>NZ_JBALOW010000042.1:0-50479 GCF_036965085.1 Bacillus sp. JJ1532 | reverse complement strand
ACCGAAGAAGGAAAAAAAGAAGCTCCGCGGTAAAAGAAAGAGCTGCTCATTTACCGAAGAAGGAAAAAAAGGAATCCTGCGGTAAAAGAAAGGACTATTCATTAACTCCAAAAGGGTCATGCAGAAACTTACGGGCAATGAAAAGCTTCTATATATTTTACTCCGCTCTTTTCCCCTTTTAGCTCCTAAACTTGATTTATTTTCCAATTTATTATATAGTACATTACAACAGTAATGTACTATATGTGAGGAGGCGGTGACGATTCTTAATACAGACGGAACAAAGCCTATTTATATACAAATTGCGGAATGGATTGAAACGGAGATTATGAATGGACATTTTAAAAAAGATGATAAAGTCTATTCCCAATATCAATTAGCTGAAATGTATACCATCAATCCGGCAACTGCTGCAAAGGGACTTAATCTTTTAGTTGATGAAGCCATCCTCTACAAAAAAAGGGGGCTGGGCATGTTTGTCACAATGAATGCAAAAGAACAGATCATGAATAAACGAAAAAATCAAACATTGAAGCGGTTAGTGCAGGAAATTGTGTTAGAGGCAAATCGCTTGCATATTAGTGAAACAGAATTAATTGAAATGATAAAGGATGCACAATCTGGGGAGGGTGAGCAATGAAGGTGATAGAGTGCAAGGGCTTGACGAAGACCTATTTTCGGAGAAAGGTTTTAAATAATCTCTCTTTTACAATTGAAGAAAATACAATCACTGGATTAATTGGCCGAAATGGAGTCGGCAAAACGACTTTACTTAAAATAATTGCTGGTTTCATTAAAGAAACATCGGGAGACATTGAGGTTTTTTCGGAACGCCCTTTTAACAGTTTAAATGTCTCAGTGAATTCCATATTTGTAGATGACCAGATGAACTTTCCTCCAGCCCTTCAGCTCTATGAATTATTAGAGGAGGCGAGCAGATTCTATCCAAATTGGGATATGGAATTGGCCAAACGCCTGATTAATTATTTTTCCCTTGACCCAAAGCATTATCACAATCGCCTTTCAAAAGGGAAGACTAGTACATTCAATGCCATTGTTGGTTTAGCAGCCCGTCCATCATTAACGATCTTTGACGAACCTACAACAGGAATGGATGCAGCGGTCAGGAAGGATTTCTATCGTGCCTTGCTTAAGGACTATCTTGCACATCCAAGGAGCATTATCATCTCTAGCCATCATTTAGATGAGATTGAAGATTTGTTGGAGGATGTTCTTTTGATTAAGGATGGAAGAAATCATTTGCATATGCCGATGGAAGAACTAAAGGAATGGAGCATCGGTTTAAAAGGGGAAACAATCGTGATTCAAGAGTTGATTAAGGACCGTGAGATTGTTTATGAAAAGCTGATTGGAGGAAACACACTGTACGCGATTGTGAGAAATGATTTCTTAGAGACCGAATTGCAGAAAGCGAAACTTGCAGGAGTGGAGGTTACTGCTGTTGCTCCTAGTGATCTATGTGTCTACTTAACGAACGAAACGAAGGGGGGAATTGACGATGTCTTTAAGGGCCGTTAATTTAACGGATATTGTAAAAAGGCAATATCTGTTCAAGCTAAAGGCGAATATCGATTCATTTAGTGCCCTTGTCGGAATTCAGCTGCTAGCTATGCTGTTTTCAATGGGTGGGGCCCATTCATTTCATTCTTCATCAGATCGCATGGTTTTAAGTGTTAATTATTTATCTGCAGATGTTGTCATTGCTTTCACAATGATTTGGGCTTTAGTTACCGGTATTACGATTACAACGAAGCCCCATCGTCATTTTGATTTTACGTTCGTAACTAATCGTCTGAGCAGCAGCTTAGCCAATATCATCTTTCTATTTTCAGCAAGCATCCTCGGCGGAATTACGGCGATGTTAGCTAGAAGCTTACCTTTAGTTGTAAGGTATATTTTCTTTGGTGAACAGTTTAATAACATGCCGATAACAACTGCAGAATTTCTTCTTGGTGTTGTCGCAACGATTCTATATTTGTTCTGTATCAGCGCAATTGGCTATTTTATTGGGTCACTCGTACAAATAAGCAAGCTGTTTGTTGTTTTAATCCCTGTCCTGATTATAGGATTGATGTTCCTTGATGGTTTCATGAATAGGGAGCCATTTTTAGTAAATATTTTTCAAGTCTACCTTCAGGAATCATCCATCGGATTGTTCATTATAAAAATGACCGTTACGTCTGCCTTATTTTTCATTGGATCCATTGGAATCCTAAATCGGATGGAGGTTAGACGATGAATATCATGGGAACCTTATTGCTGTTTGCTGCATTTATTATCCTGGTTATGATTGTTACTAGCTTAAATGCAAAGAGAAAGTTTATTACTGTAAAGGTTACGCATTGGCTGCTAATGATATATGTTGGTGTGCTCCTGATTTCTGGATTTTATCTGGCGTTATTGCCGCAAGACCGTGCTGCTAGTCGGGAGGCGAAGGAAAATTGGAATGAAGATTGGGCAAGAGATCATTTCTACAATTCTTTACATGAAGGGAATGTTGATCAATTAGAGGGCAGGCAATTAATTCATGCAAAGACTTATGATTATGCAAAAAACACACTTAATATTGAAATAACGGGGTATGCTGACCGTATTTATGTGGAGCGAAAAGACGATGATGATGGTGTAATCGAAGCTCGTGTTTATACGGATGGTTTGATTGTGGGCGGATTTGATTTTTCGAATAAAATACCCCCTGTTAATTTCGGGTTAAACGATGATAGACTAAATATAAACTATCCTAACCATCAAATAATAAATATTTCTGTAGCCAGAAAAGAATTTACGATTAATCAATTTACCGGTCAACATCCAATTAATGATGTCATTGGAGATGGAGTATTAGCTGTATATTTAATTATTCCTAAATCACTTCAATTGCAAAGCGAAATTGCAGATTTTCAATATGTTAATGAATAGGGGCTGTCCTAAAGCAAAGATGCCAGGCACCACGATTCATGATGATGTTTATCGTGGAGCCAGGCACCTTATAGAACAGCCTCAGGGAGGATGAAAACTTTGGAACAGGAAAAACAGCCTTATATGTCAAAGGAGCTTGATGAGGAGACTCTTTTTATTGTATCTCAAACCTTTAAAGCCTTATCAGATCCGACTCGAATCCGGATCCTGCATTTATTATTTGAAGGGGAGCATTCGGTAAATGAAATTGCTGAAAGTCTATCATTGCTCCAATCAACCGTATCACACCAGCTTCGTTTCCTGAAAAATTTACGCTTAGTCAAATTTAGACGAGAAGGTACGTCCCTTTTTTATTCTTGTGATGATGATCATGTGATGGATATATTAAAACAAACAATTGAACATGCGAACCATCATTAATTACAGCTTCCATGATGATTCGGGCAGCCGAATTCTATTTTTTCAACCTGAATGGTACTATGCTCAATCCCAAAGTCATCGTGGAGAATGGATTGGGCATGGTGCAAAATGACATCATGGATCCCATCATTTTCAATGACAAGGTGGCAGCTTAACATCGGCATTCCAGATGTAATCGACCAAATATGAATATCATGAACCGTATTGACGAAAGGAATTTTATGAAGAGCTGTCTTGACCTTCTCAATCTCAATGTGAACGGGGGAGCCTTCCATCAAAATGTGCAAGGATTCCTTCGTTACCCCCCAGCCGCTTACGATGATGAGACCGGCTACAATGACGCTGGCAATCGGGTCAGCTATTCCCCATCCGAAGAACATCATTAGCAGTGCGGCAATGATGGCGCCTACCGATCCAAGCATATCTCCAATTACATGAAGAAAGGCACTTCGGACATTTAAATTCTCCTCTTTATCCCCCCGCATTAAAATCCAAGCTGCAAGAATATTGACTAATAATCCAATGGAAGAAACAATCAACATTCCGACACTTTGAACTTCAGGGGGATTGAAAAAGCGGTGGTAGGCTTCATAAAAAATATAAAGTGAAATAAGAATGAGTGTAATTCCATTTAATGCAGCAGCAATGATTTCAAACCTTTTATAGCCAAAAGTCTTTGAAGCTGAAGCCTTTTTTTCTCCAAGTTTAATGGCAAATAGACTCAAGCCCAATGCCGCTGCATCACTAAGCATATGGCCTGCATCGGAAAGAAGTGCCAAGCTATTTGTCATAATCCCGCCAATTACCTCAACAACCATGAATGCAGCTATTAAGAGAAAGGCTATAAATAACGCTTTTTTATTTTCAATGCTTCCATGAGAGTGGTTATGTCCATGAGCATTACCATGGTGGTGACCCATAGTAAAACCTCCTATTTTCATATATGAATATATAATCATATATAGTATGACAAAGGACTTAAAATGTTTCAACTATTATATTTGGAAAAATGAAAATGATTTATTCAAAAATTTTTGAAAGGATAAAAAGAGCTGCCCCCTCAAGATACGAAATGGGGGCAGCCTTGTTATTATTAAAAAGAAAAAAGTTGAATTAATATTGAACATTAATTTTACAATACCTTACTTAAAAATGCCTTCGTACGTTCATGCTGAGGGTTCCCAAATAACTCATTTGGTTCATTTTCTTCCACGATATAACCGCCGTCCATGAAGATAACCCGGTCACCTACTTCACGGGCAAATCCCATTTCATGTGTTACAACTACCATGGTCATTCCCTCTTTAGCCAGCTGCTTCATTACCTCCAACACATCACCGACCATTTCAGGGTCAAGTGCAGATGTCGGCTCATCAAATAGCATGATTTTTGGATTCATAGCTAAAGCTCTAGCGATGGCAACACGCTGCTTCTGACCGCCAGATAATTCCCCTGGATAGCTATTGGCCTTATCTTCAAGCCCAACCTTATCTAGAAGATCAAGTGCAATTTTCTGAGCAGCCTCTTTTGTTGTTCCGTGAATCTTTATCGGGCCAAGTGTGATGTTCTCCATGACTGTTTTGTGAGGGAATAGATTAAATTGTTGGAAAACCATTCCAACCTCTTGTCTGACCTTGTTTATATTTATTTTTGAATCTGTAATGTCATGTCCGTTAATGATGACCTGACCGCCCGTAATATCTTCAAGACGATTCATGCACCGTAAAAAGGTGCTTTTTCCAGAGCCAGAAGGTCCAATTACGCAAACTACTTCTTTTTCTTTAATATCAGCGTTAATATCTTTTAATACTTCTAACTGGCCAAATGACTTTTTTAGATTTTTTATTTGTATAATACTCATCGTAATTCAAATCTCCTTTCTAGGAAGCTAGCAAGCAAGGAAATTAAATAAATAACAATAAAATAAATGACACCAACGGCAAGCCATATGTTAAATGCATCAAAAGTAGCTGCGGATTGAATCTGGCCTTGCTGTGTTAAATCTGCAATTCCAATGATTGAAAGTAGGGAGGTATCCTTTAAACTAATAATTGATTGATTCGTAATGGTGGGAAGCATTCTTCTAAAAGCCTGAGGAAGTACAATATAACGCATAGACTGAGATCCTGTTAACCCAATAGATCTTGCCGCTTCGGTCTGACCTTTATCAATAGATTGTATTCCTGCACGGATGATTTCTGAAAAGTAAGCACCAGCATTAATAGCAACCGTAATAATCCCTGCTGTTGTATTGTTCAATGAAATAAAGCCTAATGTATTTAATCCAAAGTATATAAAAAATAATTGAACAATAAACGGTGTTCCGCGGATCGCATCGACAAATATCTTTGCAATAATATTAAGAATCTTAAACGGGGAAAGTCTAAATAATGCCATAACAAGTCCAATTAAAAAGCCAAGAATGATTGCAATGATAAAAATATAGGCAGTTACTTGCAGTCCCTTTAATAAATAAGGAAGAACAGATAAAATTGTCTCCATCTTGAAGTCATCTCCTTTCAAAAGAAAGCGCGCTTGAGGGCGCGCTTTTATGTTTGTTTCCTAGAATTATTACTCACCAAGGTAAGTTTTTAGAATTTCATCATATTTTCCATTTTCCTTAAGTTCAGCAAGACCTTTGTTGATCTTTTCTAGAACTTCTTGATTTTTGCCTTTTAATACAGCAATACCGTATTGGTCGTTATTTAAGCGGTCACCAGCAATTTGTAATCCAAGGTCTTTTTGAGCGATTGCATAAGCGATAACTGGATAATCTTCAATAAGAGCATCAGCATTTCCGTTTGCTACTTCTTGGAACATAGCTGGGCTGTCATTAAATTGAACGACTTTAAAGCCTTTGCTATCAGCATTTTCTTGTGCAAATAGTGCACCTGAAGTTCCTTTTTTTACAGCTACTGTTTTGCCTTTAAGGTCATCTAAAGTTGTAATATCGCTATTGTCCTTTTTAACGACTAATGTAATACCAGCATCAAAGTATGGTTCTGAGAAATCAACAATTTTCTTTCTCTCTTCTGTAATACTCATACCTGCAATGGCAATATCAAGCTGGTTAGCTTGCATAGCTGGAATGATTCCGCCGAAATCCATTGGATTTAAATCAATTTTAATTCCTTGGCTTTCTGCAATAGCATTGATTATTTCAATATCAATTCCTTTGTATTCTCCGCCTTCTTCAAATTCAAAAGGAGGATAAGTAGTATCAATTCCAACTTTATATACTTTAGAATCATCACTAGATGAACCTTCTCCTGACTTTCCTTCACTTTTATCTGTGCCACAAGCAGCAAGTAGAAGGCTAAGGATAACAAATAAACTAAATAAACTGAATTCCTTCATTTTCCAATCACTCCCTATATTCTGATTATTGATGTTTTACGAATATTTAACAAATATATCATAAAACATTAAAAACGCATACTAAATTCAACAAAAAATAGTATTTCGCATTTAAAAAAATTCTTATTCCAAAATAGTTTATTTTTGGATGTTTTATTGATGCTTTTAATAAATTCATTTAATAATATTATTATTTTCATAATATAAAGAAGGTTAAGGGTGCTGCAGCCGTTTAAATAATTATTACAAAAAAATCAGGACCGAATCAAAAATAGATTTGGTCCTGATTTATCTTAAGTTTACTTTAATGGCTCTTTTCGTATATAGTCCGAATACTGAAGAATTTGCAAGGTGTTATTAATCTTTTTTTGCAATTCTTTTGTGTTCTTGGATTTCTTCATGGTTTTTCGATCATATAACGAAGCAGGGTGCTTAGCACTTGGTGCAGTATACAGTATGTTATTGCTGATAAACGATCCGCCGGGCATATAGTAACGCATCCCAATAAGGTTATTTTCGTATTGAAAAAGATTATGGCCGATCATTTGCCTATCATGCTCAATTCCAAGAAGGTTTAGAAGGGTTGGCATGAGGTCTATTTGACCGCCAAGTCTAGAGTAAGTTTCCCCCATAAAAATATCCGGCGCGGTGAAAAGAACAGGTACAGTAAAGCGGTCATGGAGATTATAGCGATGACCTAGCGTTTCCTTTAACAACTCCTGGTCCTTTTCTGTTACGGGTGCTCCGTGTAATCCTGAATGGTCTCCGTATATTAACAAAATCGAATCCTCATAAATCTCAAGATCCTTTAGTTTTTGGATAAACAATCCGATTTGTTCATCCGTATAGCGTACTGATTGTAAATAGTTTCCGACATATGTCCCATTAAATTCTTCGGGCAAATTAAGATATTCCATTTCAGCTGGCATTTCGAAAGGGGTATGACTTGTAAGGGTGATGATATTTGAATACATTTTTTCCTGTGATTCCAGCTGGTCTGGTAATTGTGACACGACAAAGTTAAATAATATTTCATCGGCTGGGCCGAAGCCAATTAGTTTCTCGTTCGGGATTTCACTGTTTGTATATACATAGTCAAAACCAAGTGCAGGATATAATTTATCACGGCTCCAATAAGTAATATCATCCGCATGATAGGTAGCCGTTCCATAACCATGTTTTTTCAACGTGCGGACTAGTGAGGGGATCTTATTGCCATCAATGACATTTACAGTTGGATCCATGCCCTCTGGATAAAGGGATGTATGCATAAGCCACTCTGCATCCGATGTGTTGCCAGCGCCAATTTGCTGATACACATTATTGAAATAAGCACTATCCTTCAAGAGGTCATTTAGATGCGGCGTTATTTCCTGTCCCTCAATCGTTTGATTAATAGTGAATTCCTGTAAGGATTCTACTTGAATCACAAATACATGACGATCCTTTGCAATGCCATAAGTTCGATGCTCAGTAAAAGGCACATACACATTGCCTTTTAATTTCGCTAACTCCTCATCTGATAAGTGTTCATTTTGAGCAAAGGCTGTGCCAAACCCGCGTTCATACAATTGCACAAATTGGGATTGAATATATCCATGCTTTTTGGCGAAATAGGATACATCCACTAAAGGATAGAAAAAGGCAAGAACGGTAGTAGCGAATCCTAAACAGCTTAATCCGATCGCCCATCTTTTTGCATTTAAGAAATTGTTTCGTCTATTTGATTTTGTAAAATACCAGATTAGCGGAAGAATCAATGCTACATCTAAGAAAAATAAGAAATCATAAGGAGTCCCAAGCAAAGCAACTGTCCCTTTGACAGAGTTTGATTGGTAGATTTGTTTTACATCATAATAGGAAGGGACTGTTGAAAAATATCTTGTGTAGAAAACAACAACGATAAAAAGGACAGATAAGCCAAGATTATAAAGCCAGATCGTTAGCCATTTTCGTTTTTTACTTAAAAGAATGAAGATGGTTAAGCCAAGTGCCCACATTGGAAACTCTATTAACAGAATGTGGAAAATGGATTTGTTATCAAAAATAACAATTTGAAAAGCTGTAATTTTTAAAAAAAGAACAAGCATGATCAAGGTAAATGGATGGCATAGTACATTTTTTACTTCTGCAAGCCGAAACTTATTCATTGGAGAAGGCACCTCTTGACGTATTGATCATCCTAAACTTTACCAAACAAACATCAAGTCTTGCAAACAATATATATGAGATTGTAATTAAATTATGTAGGAGAAGTTCCTTGAAGTTTTTGGAAACTTTTTTTTCTGTCCCTCTGTGACTTAACAATTTATCACCATATAAAATGGAATCTATTCGATAACCAAACCATTATTATTTGTGTGTTAAAGATTTTTTTACTATTTGGTTTAACTTAGAAAAATATAGAAAAAATAATAATTAATGAAAAAGTACTTGTTTTTTTTATGAAATCCTTCTATAGTAATCTGGTAATGACAACTGTCAAGACAGGGGGAGAACAACATGGCAGAGAAAACAATTTCACAGAGAAAGCTACTAGGCATTGCAGGGCTAGGATGGATGTTCGATGCAATGGATGTCGGTATGCTTTCATTTATTATCGTAGCACTTAAAACTGAATGGGGCTTGACACCAGCTCAAATGGGCTGGATTGGAAGTGTTAATTCAATTGGGATGGCTGTAGGTGCGTTAGTTTTTGGTTTGTGGGCTGACCGTATTGGTAGAAAGAATATTTTTATCATTACTTTGCTCATGTTTTCACTTGCAAGCGGATTTTCAGCATTCACAACAACACTTGCAGCATTTCTAATTTTACGCTTTTTCGTTGGGATGGGGCTTGGAGGAGAATTGCCTGTCGCCTCAACACTCGTTTCGGAAAGTGTATCAGCTAAAGATCGTGGGCGGGTTGTCGTTCTGCTTGAAAGTTTTTGGGCGTTTGGCTGGTTGCTTGCTGCTATTATTTCATATTTTGTTATTCCTTCATTTGGTTGGCAAATCGCACTTATTCTCGGTGCACTTCCTGCCTTTTATGCCATTTACTTGCGTTTAAATCTGCCGGATTCTCCAGCATTTTCACCAAAAAAAGTGGAAAAACGGACGGTTAGACAAAACGTTCGCGATGTCTGGTCTAAAAAATATGCCCGCTCCACCTTGGTGTTATGGACTGTCTGGTTTACAGTCGTTTTTTCATACTATGGCATGTTCCTATGGCTTCCAAGTGTCATGGTCATGAAGGGTTTTAACATGATTCAAAGCTTTGAATATGTTTTGATCATGACACTCGCTCAGCTGCCGGGTTACTTTACAGCAGCATGGCTTATTGAACGTGTAGGACGGAAATTTGTGCTTGCTGTCTATTTACTTGGCACAGCCGGTTCAGCTCTTGTTTTCGGCAACGCTGAAACGACAGCCGTTCTTATAACAGCGGGAATTTTATTGTCATTCTTTAACCTAGGAGCGTGGGGTGCATTGTACGCCTATACTCCGGAACAATATCCGGCTGTCATTCGCGGCACTGGCTCTGGAATGGCCGCATCCATCGGCCGGGTGGGAGGAATACTTGGACCGCTGCTTGTGGGTTCACTTGTTGCTGCAGGCTATTCAATTGGCTTCATATTCGGCATATTTTGTGTGAGCATCATTATTGGTGTTATTACCCTTGTTTTTCTTGGCAGGGAAACACGCCAAATTGAATTAACATAATTAATACTAACTAAGAAAAAAAGCCAAAGAGGCGGCATTGTTCGCAACTTGGGCTTTTTTTCTATTTTTTCCAAAAGGGTATAAAGGTAAATGATATAAAAATGAGTAGGTACTATGACATGCATTGGGGACTGAGTATTCGAAAAATATTATACTAAATAGTCCTACTTTTACTTCTAAGAAATATATATAGGGAGAAGGCTTGTATTTCAAAAAGAAGAAAATAGGAGGGTCAGTATGAAGTTTAAAAAGTCTTTGGCACTATTGTTAACTGGAGGTTTAATAGCAGGTATATTAGCTGGCTGTGCTGAAAAAACAGAAACAGGAAGCTCAGGTTCAGGTGAGCAAAAGGATTCGGCCGTTATAAAAATTGCTACACAGACTCCGCTCTCAGGTGGAAGTGCAACGATAGGGGAAGCTATTAAATTAGGTGCACAGCTTAAATTAGACGAAGAAAAGGCCAAATTTAAAGAATTGGGTTTTGAGTTGCAGCTTGTTCCTTATGATGACCAAGCGGATCCAAAAAAAGGCGTGGCCAATGCACAATTAATTGGTTCAGATAAATCGATCCTCGCTGTTGTCGGTCACTTTAACTCAGGTGTGGCGATTCCTTCATCAGAAGTATATGAAAAATATGCGATCCCGATGGTTTCTCCTGCTAACTCAGCAACAGATGTTACGGATAGAGGATTAAAAACTGTCAACCGAATCGTCGCTCGTGATGACTTTCAAGGTCCAGCAGGCGCTGAATTCGCAGTTAACACATTAAATGCAAAGAAAATCTTTGTTGTTCAAGATAAAACAGCATATGGTACTGGTCTAGCAGAAGCTTTCAAGAAAGCAGCGGAAGAAAAAGGTGCTGAAATTCTTGGGTTTGAAGGGATTACAGTCGGAGAAAAAGACTTCAATGGTGTTGTTAACCAAATTCTTTCCAAGAAGCCAGATTTAGTATTCTTCGGAGGAATCTATTCAGAAGCAGGTCTGTTAATTAAACAATCCCGCGAAAAAGGCATCGATGTTCCGTTTTTAGGGGGAGATGGACTGGATTCTTCTACTCTTGTTGAAATTGCTGGAGATGCCGTTAAAAATACGTACATCACTGCTTTAGCAGGGGATTCTACTAAAACTGAAGAAGGTAAAAAATTCATAGAAAAATACAAAGCCACATTTAATAAAAATACGGAATCCTACTCAGTTTACGGTTATGACACAATGGGGCTAGTTTTAAAAGCGATTGAAGATTCGATAAAAGCAAATGACAACAAATTGCCAACACGTGAACAAGTAAGAGATGCCGTTCGCGCCGTGAAGGACTATCAAGGTGTTCTGACAAAAGTTAGCTTTGACGATATAGGAGACAATGATTTTGCTAAAGTATTTATTTATCAATTTGCAGAAGTTAGCTATCCGCCACAAGCTGTAGGTGAAATAAATAAATAAGATTCATTGGCTGAAAGGGGTATAACCCATTCTATTGGGAAAATACCCTTCTTTGTCTAGCCTCCAGCGCCTACCCCCTCGAGGTCACAAGCCAATCCTCCCAGAAAGGTAAAGTACACCATTCCGTGAGGATCGTCTTGTGCTTGTCGGGGGTGACCAAGGCGCTTACGCTTTTCTATTTTCTACATTTGAAAGAGGAGGTAACGTATGCTGACTGAATTATTGCAAACAATCCCTCAAGTTTTAATTGACGGTCTGACCTTAGGAGCTGTGTATGCTGTAATTGCTTTAGGGTACACGATGGTTTATGGGATATTAGAATTAATCAATTTTGCTCACGGTGAGATCTTTATGACAGGTGCTTTTATCGGTACAGCGATTCTCATCGTTTTGACAGGAATAGGGTGGGTTTCAGCGGTGCCTGCAATTGTTATGCTGATTACGGTACTTTTATTAACAGCTATCCTAACTGGCTTTATAGGGATGGGGATTGAACGAGTAGCGTATCGACCGTTACGAAAAGCACCTAGATTAATCCCCCTTATCACTGCAATTGGTATTTCGTTTTTATTACAAGATATTGTGAGATTCATAGCTGAATTGAAAAAAGGAAACTTTATCGTAACGGGACCAAGTCTTTTTACAAATCAAATTTCAATTAAAGCTTCTTCCATTAGCTCTATTTTTAACGATGCATCTATTAAAACATCATTTGTTATTGTGCTTGTAACGGCCATAATTATGATGATTGGTCTTGACTTCTTTGTTAATCGAACAAAATGGGGAATGGCTATGAGGGCTGTAGCTCAAGATCGTGAAACTGCTTCCTTAATGTCAGTCAATGTGAATAAGGTCATTTCAATCACCTTTTTTGTTGGGTCTGCTCTAGGTGGAGCAACGGGGGTACTATTTGCCGTACAATACGGAACAATCGATCCGTATATTGGGTTTATTCTAGGGTTAAAGGCATTTACAGCAGCAGTATTAGGCGGCATCGGAAATATTCGTGGTGCTATGCTAGGGGGGCTGTTGCTCGGAGTAATGGAAATGTTTGCATCTGCCAATTTAACACTATTAACCGGTGGATTATTCGGTGCCGAATACAAAGATGTCTTTGCCTTTGCCATCTTGATCATCGTGTTACTTTTTAAGCCGGAGGGTCTACTTGGCAAACCGGTCGCTGAGAAAGTGTAGGTGGGAAGAATGAAAACTCTATGGGATAAATATAAACAAAACAAAATGGCACATGGAATTTTTCTTTTAATTTACATCGGAGTTTCTTCATTAAGTTTATTTATGGCACAAAGGTCAGTTACTGCATTCCTGCTATTATTATCTTCCTTGTTATTGCTATATTTTACAAATTTCAAAAATCTGACGAAATGGCTGATTGCGGGAATTGTTCTTGTGTTTCTACTCCCGTTCACAGCAAGTCAAGGAGATGCCTATCAATCCTATATGGAAGTTGCTACACTTGTTGGAATCTATATAGCAATGGCTCTCGGATTAAATATTGTCGTTGGAATGGCTGGTCTTCTTGACTTGGGATTTGTCGCCTTCTTTGCTGTTGGAGCATACACATATGGGATTTTTGCTACAGCCCAAGCTTCGAATTTTATGCCGTTTGGTACGTTTCCACTTTCAGGAGAAAGCTTTTGGATCTTTATTATTTTGGGCTGTTTAGTTGCAGCGTTGTTTGGAATTTTACTCGGAATTCCGGTTCTTCGGGTAAAAGGGGATTATTTAGCAATCGTTACATTAGGGTTTGGCGAGATTATTAGAATTATTTTTAATAACCTTGACCGCCCGCTTAATATTACAAACGGTGCAATGGGAATTCCTTCTGTTACCCCGCCTCGATTGTTTGGAATAGATTTTCTTTTTCCAAGTCATTTTTATTACATTGTACTCGTACTCCTGTTATTTACCATTTTTACGGTCCGTCGTTTCGAGCATTCAAAAATTGGCCGTTCATGGAAAGCGGTCAGAGAAAATGAAATTGCTGCTCAAGCGATGGGTGTTCCTTTAGTGCGGACAAAACTAATGGCTTTTGCAATCGGTGCCTCCTTCTCAGGGATGATGGGTGTCGTATTTGCTGCAAAACAAGCCTTTGTCGATCCTACAAGCTTTACTCTTCTCGAGTCGATTACGATTTTAGTTATGGTACTCTTAGGCGGGATGGGCAGTGTCCCAGGTGTTATTCTAGGTGCGGCTGTGATGACGATTCTGAACCTTCAAGTATTAACTGAAATAACAAATTGGTTGAATCAGTTAAGCTTGTCAGGGGCAATTTCAATCCCAGATGCCCTTTCACCGGCTAAAATGCAAAGATTAATATTTGGTTTGCTATTAATCTTGTTTGCTTTATATAGGCCAAAGGGACTTTTGCCGGCAAAAAATCGTGTCTATGATGAAAAGGTTTTACAAGAGGGAAGCAGTCAAGCTGCTTTAGGAATTTTACCTGAAAATGAGAAGCTCAATGCGAAGGAGGTGTAGATGCATGTCTATTTTAGAGGTCCAAAATTTAACAAAGCAATTTGGCGGCCTTACTGCTAATCAAGATGTATCGATGAAGGTGGAAAAAAGCTCAATTACAGCGGTGATTGGACCGAACGGGGCAGGAAAAACAACATTTTTTAATATGATTACAGGTGTGTACCAGCCAACATCCGGCAGTATTTTGCTTGAAAATGAAAAAATAAACGGTTTAAAACCGGATGAGGTATCAAAAAAAGGAATATCAAGAACCTTTCAAAATATCCGTTTGTTTAATGAAATGTCAGTTCTCGAAAATGTTCTTGTAGGCATGCATACACATTTAAAAGCAGGACTTATGGGGATTTTATTCAATCTTCCAGCCATTCGCAAAGAAGAAAGAGCATCTGAAATAAAAGCGTATCAATTATTGGAATATGTAGGACTTGCTCCCCTTTTAAATGAGAAAGCAAGCAATCTAAGCTATGGTGCTCAAAGAAGGCTAGAAATTGCAAGAGCTCTTGCTGCGGATCCAAAGGTCTTATTACTAGATGAGCCTGCTGCAGGTATGAATCCAAAAGAAACAAACGAACTTACTCAGCTTATCAAAAGAATGAGAGAAGAATTCAATCTGACTATTATTTTAATTGAGCATGATATGAAGCTGGTCATGAAGATTTCTGAACATATCGTTGTACTGGACCATGGCGAAAAAATTGCAGAAGGAAAGCCTGAAGACATTCGAAACAATCCTAAGGTTATCGAAGCATACTTAGGAACTGGGGCTGTTCAGGTTGGATAGGGGGATAAAACATGCTTCAAATAAAAAATGTTGAAACCTACTATGGCGGGATACAGGCCTTAAAAGGGATAGATGTTGCAGTGGATAAAGGTGAAATTGTTACTCTTATCGGCAGTAATGGAGCAGGAAAATCAACCACTTTAAAATCCATTAGCGGCCTAGCGAAAGTAACGAATGGTAACATTGTCTATAACGGATCAGAAATATCAAATAAGCCTGCCCATGAAACGACTTTGTTGGGGATAGCACATGTGCCAGAAGGCCGGAAGATTTTTCCAAAACTGTCGGTCAAGGAAAACTTATTAATGGGAGCCTTTTCTGTAAAAAATAAGAGTGTAATTGATCAAAGAATGGAAAGGGTTTTTCAATATTTTCCTAAGTTGAAAGATCGTTTTGAGCAAAAGGGCGGTACGATGAGCGGAGGGGAACAGCAAATGCTTGCCATCGGACGAGCCCTTATGATGGAACCTGATTTATTAATGCTAGACGAGCCTTCAATGGGGCTTGCGCCAATCATTGTGGAACAAATTTTTGAAATCATCAAAGAACTAAATCAAGAAGGCATAACCATCTTACTGGTTGAACAAAATGCTTATCAAGCTCTGCAAATTGCCCATAGAGGTTATGTGATTCAAACAGGAGAAATTAAACTTCAAGGAGACGGCAATGAGCTGCTTAAGAATGAAGAAGTCCGTGAAGCATATTTAGCATAAGATAGCCTAAATCTCATATTAATCTAACGCTTAGATACTTTCTATCCAAGCGTTTTTTTGTTGTTCTGAAAACTATTGAGAGGTATTATTCCATATTGGTTTTTATTTTAGAAAAAAAATGATACTATCACTAGGTATGAGTAAGGAACAAAGCTAGCTATAAGTTTAAGAAAATGGAGGATTTTATGGAATCCTGGATTCAAGATTTAATAGAGCAATTTGGGTATTGGGGAGTATTTTTACTAATTGCCGTTGAAAATATTTTTCCTCCCATTCCTTCAGAAGTTATTCTTACCTTTGGGGGATATTTGACAAATAGCATGAATCTAAGTGTCACAGGTGTTATTATCTCAGCAACATTAGGCTCTGTCATGGGAGCTGTTATATTGTATGGTCTTGGTTTATTAATGGATGTAAAGAGATTAGAAAGAATCATTGATCGGTATGGACGTTTTTTGCGTTTGACAAAAGATGATATTTATCGTGCAGATGCTTGGTTTGATAAATATGGAATTTGGACTGTCCTGTTTTGTCGATTAATTCCTCTTATTAGGAGTTTAATTTCTATCCCAGCTGGAATGTCCAATATGAACTTTTGGTTATTTTTACTTTTTACAACTATAGGAACACTCATTTGGAATACAGTTTTAGTTAATTTAGGAGCCGCGGTTGGATCTAATTGGGAGTATATTGTAGAAATTATGGATAAGTTCTCGACTGTCGTTTATACACTAATCGTTATATTATTTGTCTTGGTTATTGTTTGGTATATTAAAAAGCGAAAAATTTATAGAAAAAGTTGAGTAACTGCCTAAGTTGGATTAGGAGGGCGGTTGCTCTTTTTCATTTGGATGGGAGTTTCAATTTAATTAATAAATTGATAGCGACAATTATTAAAAATAGAGCATTTTCTTAATGTAATTTGAATCAGGGTATACAATGTATTAGGATAGAAAATAATACCACAAAATAATACAATAAAATTATAGAATTAAAAGTTTTTCTGAGAGGACAGATTTTCATTGGAAACTAAAAAAGCATTGCCTATTTTATTTTTAGTTATGTTTCTAGTAATGGTAGGCTTCGGAATTATTATCCCTGTCATCCCTTTTTATGCAGAAGAAATCGGGGCAAGTCCAGCCCAGCTAGGCTGGTTAATGGCTGTGTATTCCTTAATGCAGCTGCTTTTTGCGCCAGTGTGGGGGAGAATATCAGATCGAATTGGGCGGAAACCAGTCATTGCAATCGGGATCGCCGGATTGTCGCTTTCGTTTTTTTTAACGGCATTTTCAAGTCAGCTTTGGATGCTGTTTGCTGCAAGAATTATAGGAGGAATGTTATCTTCTGCTAATATGCCAACAGTTATGGCATATGTTGCTGATATAACGTCAGAGGAGAATCGCGGGAAGGGCATGGGGATTATAGGTGCCGCTACGGGTTTAGGCTTTATT
Organism: Bacillus sp. JJ1532; assembly: GCF_036965085.1. Taxonomy (NCBI): domain Bacteria; kingdom Bacillati; phylum Bacillota; class Bacilli; order Caryophanales; family Bacillaceae; genus Bacillus; species Bacillus sp. JJ1532. The sequence continues at coordinate 33,179 of NZ_JBALOW010000042.1, read as the reverse complement.
TTCGGACCGGCTATCGGCGGTATGTTCTCAAAAATAAGCTTAACGATGCCCTTCTACATAGCAGGTACAACATCGGCATTAACGCTTATCCTCGTTTTATTCATATTAAAAGAGTCTTTAACCGAGGAATCCAAACTTAATCAAACACAGAAAAAAGCTTCGATATGGAGTGCATTCAAAGGCTCGGTATCCATTTTATTTATGCTCCAGCTATTTATTTCCTTATCGCTCTCTGGCTTGGAAGCAACATTTGCTTATTTCGCTGCGAAAAAGGCTGGATTAGGAACCGTACAATTAGGTTATATCTTTATGATTATGGGACTTGCAAGTGCCGTTGTTCAAGGAGGGCTCATAGGGCGATTAACGAAGAAGTTTGGTGAGGGAACTGTTATTCAAGGCGGAATTATCGTTTCAGCCATTGGGTTCGCCTGTATTTTGCTAGTTGATAGCTTTGCAACTGCTGCTCTGTTTTTAACGATTTTTGGGGTTGGAAATGGTGTAATTCGTCCTACTGTATCAGCTTTAATTACGAAAAGGTCGATGGCAGGTCATGGAAGCTCAACAGGACTGCTATCTTCCTTTGATTCGCTTGGCAGAATTATTGGCCCACCATTAGGAGGCTGGCTATTCTCGATCCAAGCAGGACTTCCATACATATCTGGGGCTGTTTTATCACTCATAGCCTTTGTTTTATATAGAATATATGCAATAAAATCTAGTAAAACAATTTTTTATAAGCCCGAGCTAAATAGAAAATAGAGCAATGTGAACATAATAATAAATCCCGAATCTCTATAAAGACTCGGGATTTTTGCTTTATTTTATTATTTAGTTGCACCTTCAACGTTTGGTCGGTTGTTTTCATCAATGAAACAGACGGCAATTGTACCAACAAGGAGCAAAGCACCAGCGAAATAGAATCCTGTGTTTAAGCTTCCTGTAACGTCTGTAAGGAATCCGGTAATGTAAGGTGCTAGGATAGAACCACACATACCGATAAAGTTATAAACACCAAATGATGTACTATAAGCATTTTTTGGCGCATTATCAGCGATAACCGCAACTAAAACAGGGTTTGTACTGATTTTACCGAAAATACCATATCCAATTAAAGCGGCATATAATACTGCCATACTATCGAAGAAAACAATGGATACTAGTGCAATGATGGATAATGGCATCATGACTAAAAGAACAGGCTTACGTTTACCCATTTTGTCTGCAATCCAGCTGAATAAAATGGAGCCTGGAATCGCAGCCCAAGGAACAAGGGATGATACGAATGCAACACTTCCGCCGGTAATGCCGCGCTCCTGCTCTAAGTAGAAAGGAATCCAAGTAATAACTACGAAGAATGCATAGATGGCACTGAAAATCGTGATATAAGCTGCAATTAAATTTCGATTCTTAAATAACTCTCCAATTTTAAGCTTTTCGCCATTATTTTCTGCAGCTTTCTCTGCTTTCGATTTTGGCTTTTCTTTTATTACCCACCACATAGCTAATCCGATTAGAACGACAGGAATAGCGATGATGAAGAATGGTGATCTCCAGCTCATTCCAAACTCATGAACAGAATAACTTGAAATATAGTAACCAATAGAGGTACCGAAAGCCATTCCGCTGTTAATGATCGCGCTACCTAATGTAATACGGTGTGGAGGTATCGCTTCAGATGATAGACCGTAAGATGGACCATAGAAGAAGCCTTGGAAAATACCTACCATTATCCAAGATGTCATAAATAGGAAGAATGTTGGCATCATACCAGTTACTGCGGCAAAAACACCGAATAGAATAACCCCTGGTACAAGCACTCGCTTTTTCCCGATTTTATCCCCTAGAATACCTGAAGGAATGTTAAGTCCTGCATATCCTAAGAAGAAAATACTCATAATTAAACCAAGCTGTGAATTACTTAAACCAAACTCACTTTGAATGTCGCCCATGATCGGGTTCAGAATTGTACGAGTAGCATATAGTGCGACCCAACCTAAAAAGAATACGGTTACAATTTTGACCCAATATGGGATTCCGCCTTTTCCAGCGGGCTCATTTTGCTCCAAAACCTTTGCCATTTTGTCTTCCTCCCATTTGATTATTTTTATATGCTGGCAGTAAGGAAAGGTATTAATAACTACAATCTCACTATAAGTCATCTTGCGTTGCAGACGAATAAAAAAGGTAAGGTTAACATTACAAAAAGATTAAATTCAAAAAAAATACCCATATTGCATCTAGCAATACGGGTAACAAAAACATTAAATTTTCGGTACGCTTCTGAGCATATATCCAAGACCGGGATACGTTACAATATATTCTTCTTTACTGTGCAAAAGATCTTTGATCTTTCGGCGTATTCTTGCGATACTGACACGCAAATATTCTACATCATCTCGGTATTGCGGACCCCAAACTTCTGATAATAAGGTTTCATGCTGGACAACTTTATCTAAATTAAGCGCTAATATTTCCATAACTGAATACTCAGTTTGAGTAAGCTTAAACTCTTCATTATTAATCCAGCATCGCTTGCTGCCAAGATCGAGTGCTAAATCTCCCGTTCGAATAATCGGAGTTTTTGCCAATCCAGGCTCAGCATAGCTTGATTGACTTCTTCTCAAAACAGCATTAACCCTGGCAAAAAGCTCATCTAATGAGAAAGGCTTTGTTAAGTAGTCATCTGCACCAACATTCAAACCGTGCACTTTATCATGTGGATTGCTTCTAGCTGTCAGCATAATGACAGGAACATCCGAGAACTTGCGAAGTTTTTCAAGCACATCGAAGCCATCCTGTCCAGGCATCATAATATCAAGCAGTATTAAATCAGGTGAAATAAGGTCGAATCTTTCAAATAACTCTTCACCTGAATTGACCGTTGTTACTTCATAACCAATGGATTTTAAGTTGGCAGAAACAAATCGCAATATTTTTGGTTCGTCATCTACAATACAAATCTTTTGGCCCTTCAATTCATTCTCCTCCTCTCATGATCGGGAAATATAGAATAAAGGTACTTCCTTTATTAAGCTCACTCTTCACCTCAATTTTTCCATCATGAGCTTCCATAATCCCTAAACAGATGGAAAGACCTAAGCCCGTACCGCCTGTTCTTCGTGTTGCTGTAACATCTACTTGATAGAAGCGATTGAAAATCTTTGTTAAATGATCCTCTGATATACCGATCCCATTATCAGAAACCGTAATTTTAATATAATTATTTTCAATCTCTAGCGTAATATCGATTTTCTTTTCAATGGAATCGTTGTAACGAAGGGCGTTCGTAAATAAATTGACTAGTACTTGCTGAACGCGTATTTTATCTGCGTAGAAGGTGAAGCCGTCCCGCAGTTTGTTATTAAACTTCAAACTAGCCTCTGCTTTAAGTGATAAAGGTATTTGTTCTATCGATTGTTCAATAACATGGTCCGCACGAATCATGTTTCGTTCCACATACATAGTTCCTGATTCAATCTTAGAGATATCCATCCAGTCATTAACTAAATGTAAGATCCGTTCAATATCCTCGTGAACGCCTTCTAAAAGCTCCTGCTGGAATTCAGGCTCCCATTCAACCTCAGAACGAAGAAGCGTTTCTACACTGCCTTTAATATTTGTTATCGGTGTTTTAAATTCATGAGAAGTCAGCGAGATTAAATTGTTTTTTAATGTATCAATTTCCTCTTCCTCTGTAATATCTCGTAAAACTAAGCCTTCACCGATAATGTTTTCATCTAGCATAACAGAGAATTTATGAAGCAAATAATATTTTGGCTTCTTTGATTTATTCTTTTCCTCTAATTTAAGTTCTCCTCTTTCGTTCGCGAAGAATGCGGACAAATCTTCTTTATCCACATCAAAAAGAGTAATAAAGCGTTTATATACATCATCTATGCTTACTAATCCGTTACGGTACTCAAACTCATACTCAATTTCATCGTCAACGTCTTCATCATTTGCCACAACGTTCAAGAAAAATTCATTTACATACTCCACTTCTTTTTGATTATTCAATAGCATTAATCCTTCTGACATACTTTCCAAGACAGCCTCAAGTATCGCATGCTTATTGCGAATTTGTTCAAATAAAAACTTGTTTTGCAGCATAACGGATAATGAACTGGCAAACGTATGAAGAAATTCTTGATCACTGGCCTTAATTGATTTATCGCTGGTCATGTCGACAATTAGATATCCTTTATTTTTTTGTTCTATTTGTATTGGCTCCAAATACTGCTGATCTCCAATCATATTTTCACTGAGATACTGCAGTAAATTTTGGTTTGTACGAATGGAATTGTTTGTAACAGCTAAATCTAGAAAGAATATATGAATAGAATAGTCCATAAACGCTTCAATTTCTTTCAAACAGTGCTGAATAAAATGGGCCAAGTCCTTATTAGAAGAAACGGAGGTAATCAATTTATTTACTGCTTTTAATTCTGAGTTTTTATGCTCTAGGACAGCCGTCCTTTCCTGCACTCTGCCTTCAAGCTCTTTATTTAGTTCCATTAAGCCTTTTTTATTTCTTTCTACCTCTTGAATCATGTTATTAAAATAATAAAACAACTCTTCCATTTCCTTGGGTCCCTTAATCTTCTTTGTTATTCGATGCTTCTTATTGATGCCAATCGTGTAATCTTTAATGTAATTCAGCAATTGATGAATCGTTCGTTCCAGCCGATTTGTTAAGAGCAGGCTGACGCCAATCATCAGAATGACTGTAATAAGCAGAAAGACTACTATCATCATAATGGCATTTTTATACGTTTTCATAATCGCATCAGTCGGTTTTTCTATCCAAACAGTCCAATTAAGAGGGGGGATCTTCACATACGTAATGTAAAATTCCTCCTGCTGATTTTCAATATTAAAAAAACTGCTGCCCTCATCATTACGCTGTTCTTCGATATACTGTGTAACCTCTGACCCTGAAAAATTGACGAGCTCTCTTCTCGTATCAATGGTTGGATGAACAATCACATTTTTATCCTGGTCAATCACAACAGCTTGGCCGCCTTCTCCAAAGGTGCGTTTTTTTATATGTTCACCTAATGCGTTCAAATCTAATGCTCCAAGCACATAGCCGATCATGTCTCCGTTGTCATTCTTGATCGGAGAAACGATCGTCACTAATAGAGTGTCTGTTCCGCCCCGGCCATGGAAGACGGGAGAGATGACAGCGTCCTTCGTTTTTAATAATTCCTTATAGTAGGATCGGTCACTGAAGTTATGATTCTCTCTCTCTACTCCATCTGTGAATACTTCGGGATAGAAAACGATGGACTGTCCCTTAATATTTCCAACATACATATTAACGAATCCAGGATAGTTTTCTTTTATATTTTTAAGCTGGATTTGAATACCTTCCACATCTTGATTCATAAACTTTTCTTGGATAGTAAGTGACTCTGTTTGAATGGCTCTTTTATGTTCTAATACATAGTTTCGAATATAATCAGATAAATAATTAGTCGTTTGTGCCTGACTTTTTTGATTTTCATTAATTAATGAATACAACTGATAAACCTGGAATACTCCAAGTAACGCAATCGAGAAAAAAGTTATAGTTAAGAAGGAAGAAATAAGTTCTTTTTTAAAGGAACGGGGTTTTTTCATGGTTTCTTTCCTTTCGAAAGAGGTTAGTAAAAATGGTATCTGCCCATGCTTTATAATAAGCATAAACAGACACCATGTTAATACACTTTGAACGGCTTCGCAATGAATATGAATACTGACCAGAAGCTTGCCGCTTTTTACGGTTCCAATAAAAAACAAATGATTTCCCATAAGGATGTTCATACGGTTATAAAAAATTCTTTTGTATAGCTCCAACCTTATTGTTTACAAGGAATAGAGGAATATTCTTTTCATATTCCTCCATTCAAATAAATTTGTTATTTGATTATATTAGACAAGGCCTAATTTAATTGCGTATGCTTCAAGTGCTTTTTCGAAACATTCTTTTGGAGCACGCACTGTTCCGGCACCAACTTGTCCTACACCGGCATTTTTATGAGCGATACCTGTGTTAATTACTGGTTCAATGCCAGTTTCTACGACTTTACGTGCATCAATTCCAAGACATGCTCCTTGGAAATCCCATGTCGGGATCGTGAAGTTGCTGTTTTGATCAATACAGATTTCCATCATTTCATTACTTGTGGTAAGGGCATCATTAAAACCACCTGCTCCAACGAAACGAGTTACACCAGGAGCGGCGATCATAGCCATACCACCTACACCGAATGTTTCGGTGATGGCACTATCACCAATATCTGGGTTAGCATCATCTTGTGAGTATCCAGTAAAGAACAGACCTTGAGGAGTGTTAACAGGAGCTGTAAACCACTCATCACCCATACCGCTAATACGAATACCGAAGTCTTTACCATTCCGGCACATAGCTGTAACAACTGTACCTTCCTGGATTTGTCTAGCTCCATCCATGACAGCTTTGCTAGTTGCCATAGCAATATTTAGGAAGAATTGATCAGTATCAGCTAAGAACTTAATTACATCTTTCAGATCCTTACCCTCTATATCTAATTGTACAATATATGGGCTGATTTCTTTAAGGAAAATAAGGGACGCAGCAATATTACGCTGGTGGAATTCATCACCCATTGTAATGGCTTTTGCAATCATAACGTTCAGATTTAAACCATCTTCTGTAAGCTTTAATGCTCTAGAAATAGTCGGTCCTAACACATTTTGCATCCATTTTAAACGATTGATCACTTCATCAGAATAAGCACCGAAACGAAGAACTTTACCAATACCTTCGTTCATGATACAGTATGCTTCGTTTCCATCTAAACGGTTTTCCACAACAAAGACAGGCATGTTTGCAGAAGTAATACCGCCCATTGGACCTACAGCGTTTACATGATGGCAAGGAATAAATGTAACTTCCCCATTAGCAAGCATTTGGATAGCTTCTTCGTCAGAACTAGCCCAGCCTTCAAATAAAGCAGCACCAATACAAGATCCTTGCATTGGACCAGTCATATCATCCCATTTAATTGGCGGTCCAGCATGAAGAAGGACTTTGCCTTCATTTAATTCTTTAATTTTTTCCTTTGCGGGGACTACATCAACTAGAAAAGGAGCTGCTCCAGAGATTTTTTCTATTACGGCTTTGTTTGCTTCGTCCATTGAATTGTGTTGGGTGTTTAACTGAGCAAGAATTTTTCTCATTTTTTCATTTCCGCCTGCAATTGGTCTCCAGTCATATTGAACGACAGAAGCGCCATTTGCAACTAATGCATCAGTAAAGCTCTTTAATCCAACATTGATGATGGTTGGCTTATTATTTACGAGCTTGGAAATTTGTTCTGAAGTTGTTAAATCAAAATCCTTTGCTGAGGATGCTGATTCTTCATGCGCTTTTTTCACATCATTTACTTCAAGGCCAACAATACTTAAAGCCGTACGGACTGCTTCATTATTATTATCCTTAACAATAATTCCAGCATCTGCAAGACGCATTTTGTGGCCGTTATAATCCTGTGGATCGTTTAATGTTCCGCAAACGGATGCAACTACATACAGGTTGCGGCCATTTTCTTTCGCATGTGCCACTGCCTTTTGAATAGAAGGAAGCAATGCAGTAGCCATATCCTCATGAGAACCGTAGCCAAGTACGAAATCAAGCAGGATAACAGCTGTCTTCTCATCTTGTGCAGCTTTTTCAATAAATTTAGCACGTGTTTCAGGGTCAATCATTGGATGCGGTTTACCTTGTGTATATTTGTCATCACCAAGGTCAACTACTTCGTGGCCATCTTGTCTTAAAACATAGCCCTCTTCATTCTTGATTTCAGTGCCAAGTCCAAGTGCATCTGAAATTAAAACGGCTGCCTCAGAAGCCATTGTTCCGCCTGAGAAAAGTCCTTTAATTGAAGTTTGTGCAGGTGTTAATGAAACATCAGCCACTTTATAGTCGCCAGCATTATATTCTTCTTTAATTGGATTTCCTCTTACAAGGTCAACAGCAATTTTTGCAGTTTCTGCAAGTGTATAAGCTTGATAAACATTGCCTTCATGCTTTGTTGGCTTTTCTCCAATGAAAATCGTTACAACTGGCTTAGATAAGCTGTGCAGCAATTCAACTACCTTGTTGCGTACTTCTTTTGCTGGCGGCTTAGAAATAACAACAATAATGTCTGTTTGCTTATGACTTTCTAATGCTTTAATTCCATCCATCATCGTAATGGCACCAATTGAATCTTTAAGGTCGCGTCCGCCTGTTCCGATTGCATGGCTAACACCTTCACCAAGACGATCGATAATTGTAGATACCTCTTGAATACCTGTTCCAGATGCACCAACAATTCCAATTCGCCCTTTGCTTACAACGTTAGCAAATGCTAGTGGAATCCCGTCTAAAATACCTGTTCCACAGTCAGGACCCATAACAATAAGTCCCTTGTCATGCGCCTTTTGCTTAAGTCTAACCTCTTCCTCCACAGGAACGTTATCACTGAATAGGAATACGTGAAGACCTGAATCTAATGCCTTGTCAGCTTCTTCCGCCGCATACTGACCAGGTACAGAAATAAGTGCCAGATTAGCATCAGGGGCTGACTTAAGGGCTTTATCCCAAGTACGAACCGTTTCAAACTGCTGGCTTTTTCCGCTGATTGCTTGATTTTTTAAGTATTCTTCTACCTTTTCAAGAACTTCAGCAACTTTGCTTTCATCATCTGTATCAACAACAACGGCCATATCGTTTGATTCAGCAGCGCCTAATTCATCTGTATACAAGCCTGCATCCTTAAAAATATCTTTGTTAGAAGGGGTTGCCATCATGATTTGAACTTTGTTAACTCCCTCTGTTGTTGCCACAGCATTCGTGAGCAGCATTAAGTTAATAGAATCTTGATACGAATTCTTTTGAATAATTGTGTGAAGCACTCGTAATCACCTCTATATGATTTTTGTTGGCCAGACTTGAGAATTCTTTTTGACTATCCCAACTAAGCCAATCCTATCTCTTCTAATTTATCGTAGCCTAACAACCATTACATTCGAATAAAATAGTAAGCGATTACATTAAAAAAACATAAAAATCTCATTTATTAGCGGGTTTTCTTTGAATGGCAAATAGTAAACTATCTTAGTAGTTTAGATTTCGTTTTTTTATTTGCCAAAACTCCACAAATTGCTTTCCTATTAGTATTCATTGAGTAAAAGCATACAACGTAATTGTTCCGAAATAGACCAGAATATGTATTTTATATAGAGGGAAGAAATGAATTGTAAAGTAAAATTATTCAAATTTTTATTGTTTAATCTTTTTGTTTATTACCGATATAAGAATCGACAAAAATAGAAATTGCTAGAAGGGGAAAAGTATGAAACTAAATCTTAGAACTAAGCTCGTAGCCATTACCTCTGTATTGTTAGCCCTCCCAATATTGGTTATTGGAATCGTTAGTTATACTTCTGCAAAGGATAGCTTGGACGAGTTAGGGGCAACCGGATTGAAAAACAACGTCAAGATGGCTATTCAAATGATTGATGTATTGAATATGGAGGTAGAGAAAGGAAGTCTGTCTCTTGAGGAAGCTCAGGAACAGGCAAAGCTTAAATTACTCGGGGAATTGAATGCAGAGGGTAAGCGCTCCATCGATACAGAGGTGGATATGGGGGAATATGGCTATTTCTTCGTGCTGGATAAACAGGGGCTAGCCATTGCTCATCCAATGAAAGAAGGAGAAAACCTTAATAATTCTCAGACGCCAGATGGTACATATTCCACTCAGGAGCTCATTAAAAAGGCTGAAAGCGGCGGGGGATTCGTTACATTTGACTTTGCCGTTCCCGGAAATGAAAAAAGCATAGAACCAAAAATTAGTTATGCAGAGATTGATCCTAATTGGGGGTGGGTAGTGATAGCAGGCTCCTACTTGATGGACTTTAATAGTGGAGCAAACCACCTCTTATCAGTGCTCTTAATTGTCCTAGGTTGTTCCCTCTTAATTGGAGGCACTCTGATTATCTGGTTTTCAGGGCATCTCTCTAAACCAATTAAATTAGTTACGGAGCAAATTGCTAAAGTAGCAGAAGGCGATTTGAGCTCCGAGCAGCTAATGGTAAAAAACAAGGATGAAATTGGGCAGTTAGCTAACTACTTTAATCAGATGACGGCCAATTTAAAAGAGATTATCAAGGATGTCTCAAATACATCTTTACAAGTGGCTGCAACATCGGAAGAACTATCAGCAAGCAGTGAACAAATGAGTCAATCCGTTGAACAGGTAGCCGTTTCTATTCAGGAATTAGCGATAGGCGCGGATACTCAAAAAGAGAAAACATTGGAATCGAATCAAGTCGTTTCAACCATTTCTAATAAAATTGCCCACATTGCAGAAAATGTAGAGATTGTTCATGGGATGTCGCAGCAGACTACTTCTGTAGCGGAAAATGGAAATGATGTCATTAAAAGAACCATTAATCAAATGAGACAAATTCAAAGCCAAACAGACTCTACAGCAAATCGAATGAATGCTTTAGAAGAAAAATCAAACGAAATTGACAAGATAGTTTCGATGATTACGAGTGTTGCCGAGCAGACAAACTTACTTGCACTGAATGCGGCTATTGAAGCTGCAAGAGCGGGTGAACACGGAAAGGGATTTGCCGTAGTTGCTGATGAGGTTCGTAAATTAGCTGAGCAATCAAGGGAAGCAGCAAAGCTTGTCAATCAACTCATTATGGGTGTTCAAGAAGATATTAATCAATCCGTATTAGCGATGAACGAAGGCAAGCTTTCAGTAGATGGAGGAATCGAACTAGTCAATCATGCCGGTGATTTCTTCCAAAAGATCGTTGAGGATATTAAACAAGTATCCTCTCAAATGAATAAGGTATCGATAGCAGTCCATGAAATTTCTTCAGGTGCTGAATCGATGGTATTAAAAATAGAGGAAACAACCAATATTGCTGAAGAATCCGCTAATCATTCACAAAATATTGCAGCGATCGCGGTAGAACAAAATGCTTCAATGGAAGAAATCGCATCAGTCTCCGATGAGCTGGCAAAAATGGCAGAAAAGCTTCAGGATTCGATCAGAACTTTTACAATTTAAACAGATTTAAAAAACATGTAAGCCGCTCCGGGATTTCCCTCGAAGCGGCTTATAACATTTAACCCAGAAACTACCTATGCTATTTGGCCGAAATTATTGATTATCTCTTGCACGGTTAAGTAATTGTATGTCAATATCTATATAGCGAAGAATATCGTAAAAAGGTATTCAAGGAGATGAGAGTTTGAATAATAAAGCTGTAATTTTAGGATGTAATTATTATATAGGTTTAAGTACAATTCGCTGTTTAGGGATTCATGGCATATATACAGTTGCTGTTGATTATTCAGAAGAGGACCGATATGGCTCTGAATCTAAATATTGCTCTGAAAGGCTAATTGCCCCGTATTATAAAGAAGACCCAAAAGGGTTTATTAATTATTTAATAGATTATGCGAAAAAGCAGAGTGTAAAGCCTGTTTTAATTCCTTGTCATGATTCATATGTAGAAATCGTTGATGAGCATTTAGATGAGATAAGAGAGCACTATCTTATTCCTCAGACCGAAAAGGGCCTTTACACGAAAGTAATGAATAAAGAAGCTTTGCATGCTTTAGCTGTGGAAAAAGGAATGGCTGTCCCAGAAACGGTTAGAATAGATGAAGAAAACTTTATTGAAAAAGTGGAAACAACGCTTAAATATCCGTGTATCGTAAAGCCGACAGATTCACCGGCCTTTGTTGCGCATTTTAGAAGAAAGTTGTTTAAAGTTTCTAATCGGGAAGAATTATTAGCTGCTCTTGAAAAGTCGAAGAATGCCAATTTAGAAGTTATCGTACAAAGAATTATTCCTGGCTTTGATGATCATATGTACACATTTGATGCGTATTTAAACCAGGATGCAAAGGTTACTCATTGGGTGACATGTCAAAAGCATCGCCAATTCCCAATTAATTTCGGTGCATCCGTGTATACAGAGCAGAAATATGTTCAAGAGCTGTACGATATTGGGGCTCCATTTTTAGAGTCCATCGGGTTTAAGGGATTTGCGGAAATTGAGTTTAAAAAGGACGCTGAGACAGGTAAGTACTATTTAATTGAAATCAATGCCCGCATTACAAATCTAAACAATCTATTATACGAGGTTGGGGTGAATTTCCCATATATTACTTATCGAGAACTAACAGGATCCCCGCTTGAACCATATGCAGTAAAAGAAGATAAACACCGTGTGTTTTGGTATGCCTATGAAGATTTATTGGCCATCCGCGGCTATATTAAAACTGGGCAGCTAACAAGAAAACAAGTGCTGCAATCACTGATGAAACGAAAGTCCTATGCTATTTGGGATTGGAAGGATCCAAAGCCTGGACTTGTTAACTTTAAAAAACTCGCAGGAAAGATATTGAAGAAAAATTAAGTAAATACTTATTCCACAACGATTGTTTGCTGATGCAGAAAAGAGGTAAAAACGATGAAGCTTGAAACACTTCTTCAATCAATACAAGTTAAAGATGTTATGAATGAACAAGATTTAAATATATACGGCGTTTCATATCATTCCCAAAAGGTTACGAATGGACACCTTTTTGTTTGTGTGCGAGGATATAAAACGGACGGGCATAAATATTTGGCACAAGCTGCAGAAAACGGAGCTGTCGCAGCGGTTGTAGAGGAATTCCAAGAAGGAATCGATATTCCTCAATATTTAGTAGAAGACAGCCGGATTTCTTTAGCCCGATTAGGTGCTCACTTTTATCATCATCCGTCTAAAAAGCTGAATATGATTGGAATTACCGCGACAAATGGAAAAACAACCACTTCTTATATGACGAATGCCATCCTAGAGAATGAAGGCTTCAAAACTGGATTGATCGGAACAGTCTCTATTAAAATTGACGATACTTCGATCCCTTCTGATTTGACGACACCAGAATCTCTAGATTTACAATATTACTTAAACGAGATGGTGGAACGAGAAGTTACTCATGTAAGTATGGAAGTTTCGTCCCAAGCTTTAGAAATGCACAGGGTCGAGCAAGTGGATTACGATATTGTCACACTTAATAATGTGAGCCGTGAGCATATTGATTCACATGGCTCTTTTGAAAAATACTTTGAAGTTAAATCTAGTTTAATTAGAAATGCGAGTGAAAATAGCTTCGCCGTCCTAAACTTAGATTGCCCATATTCCTCTTCTTTAGTCAATGCAACAAAAGCACAAGTCGTTACATTTGGTGTGAAAAGCAAGGAAGGGCATATTCATTGTAAAAACTTAGATTTATCGACTGGAAGAGCTAAATTTACAGTGGAAATTTTAAAAGCGTTTAAAGTAAAGGATACAGAATATATCCCGGGAGAGTTCGATATTGAACTTGCTGTTCCAGGGTTGCATTCTGTTTATAATGCAATGGTAGCCATTACAGTGGCGCTGCTGTCCAATGTTTCTGTTTCAACAATCCAAAAGACTCTAAAGACATTTGGCGGAGTAGAGCGCCGATTCGAGTTCATTTTTGAAGATGATTTCAAAATCATTGATGATCATTTTGCGAATGCTGGGAATATTAATGTGACTCTTGAAACATTGAAATTTATGGATTATAAGAAGCTTCATTTAGTTTATGCAATCAGAGGAGAAAGAGGTCCTACAGTCAATCGGGAAAACGCGGAAACCATTGCAGACTGGGCTCCAAAGCTAGGCTTTAATGAGGTGATTGCCACAAAGAGCATCTCCCATGTCACGTCAAAAGATAAGGTGACAGATGAAGAGCAGCAGGTGTTTGAAGAGGTAATGGATCAAGCTGGCATAAAGGTTAAGCTATGTGATGAGCTTCCGGATGCCATCGCTAAGGCACTGGCAAGAGCAGAAGAAGGCGATTTAATTCTTCTGGCAGGCTGCCAAGGAATGGATCACGGGGCTGAAATTGCTTTACATCAAATTGAAAAAATCAAGGTGGATTTTTCAAAAGAAAAATTATTCATGCCTCTTCGAAACCGTGTTTCAGGCCAGTGAGAAATGGTGTAAAATTACAATTTGCATGGCGGGGGCCTCAGGGTCCCGTTTTAAGGTTAACATTCTAAAATAAAGGTGATATAAAATGTGCGGTTTTGTTGGTTTTGCTCATGCTAACCCAGAATTAGATAAGAAACAAACAATAAATGATATGATGGATACCATTATTCATAGAGGCCCCGACAGCGGAGAATCTTATACAGATAAGAATATTGCCTTTGGCTTTAGACGCCTAAGCATTATTGATTTATCTGAAGAAGCTGGTCAGCCGATGTTTAATGAAGATAAAAGCTGTGTGTTAATTTTTAATGGGGAAATTTATAACTATCAAGAATTGAAAAAAGACCTATTAGAAAAAGGCCATATTTTCAAAACAGATACAGATAGTGAAGTATTAATCCATGGTTATGAAGAGTACGGCGTAGACTTATTGCAGAAGCTTCGAGGGATGTTTGCTTTTGCTATTTGGGATACGAAAAAGGAAACGATGCTCCTGGCACGTGATTTCTTTGGAATTAAGCCTCTTTACTATACGCAAAACACAACAGACAACTCCTTTATCTTTGGTTCCGAAATTAAATCATTCTTAAAGAACTCAAGCTTCAAAAAAGAATTAAATAAGGATGCTTTAATGCCTTATTTAACCTTCCAATATTCAGTTCTAGATGAAACCTTCTTTAAAGGTGTGTACAAGCTCAAGCCAGGTCATTACATGATCTATAAACAAGGCAAAATGGAAATAAAGCAGTACTGGAATATTAACTTTGATGAGCAAGAGAATAGCTTGGATTACTATATTGAACAAATTAATAGCACGATGAGAGAATCGGTTAACTATCACAAAATCAGTGATGTAAAGGTTGGCTCCTTCTTATCAGGCGGTATTGATTCCAGCTATATTACGGCATTACTGAAGCCTAATAAAACATTCTCAATCGGATTTAAAGATTACGAAGGGATCTTTAATGAAACGAATTTGTCTAAAGAGTTATCAGACATTCTCCATATTGAAAATTATAGGAAGCTTATGAATGCTGATGAATGCTTTGAGACATTGCCAACGATTCAATACCATATGGATGAGCCGCAGTCGAACCTTTCTTCCGTTCCTCTATATTTCTTATCCAAATTAGCTAGGGAACATGTAACAGTCGTTTTATCCGGTGAAGGTGCAGACGAGATTTTTGGCGGATATGTATGGTATCAAAAATCAGCCAAACTAGAAAAATATGAAAAGGTTCCATACGCGATCAGACGTGTGCTATCTAAGGTCGGCGGTGCCCTTCCACAAAATAAAATTACAACCTTCTTAGTAAAAGGCGGCCAAAAGATCGAAGAGAAGTTCATTGGACAGGCTAAAGTCTTTGAAGAAGAAGATGCCTTTAAAGTGTTAAAGGATGGGTATAAAAACGGGCCCACTGTACAAAGTATTACGAAACAAGTATTTGATCAAGTTAAGGGGAAAGATGATGTAACGAAAATGCAGTATCTTGACCTAAAACTTTGGCTGCCTGGAGATATTCTTTTAAAAGCGGATAAAATGAGTATGGCTCATTCCATTGAATTAAGGGTTCCATTCCTGGATAAAGAAGTCATGTCAATGGCATCCAAATTGCCTAGCTCACTTCGAGTGAATCGCAAAGATACAAAGTATGCATTGCGGGCTGCTTCAAGTGAGGTGCTTCCTGATGAATGGGCAAATCGTCCAAAGGTTGGTTTCCCAGTCCCGATTCGTTTTTGGCTGCAAGAAGAGAAATACTATCAGATCGTGAAGGAAATGTTCCAATCAGATATGGCGAAAGAGTTCTTTAACACGGATGAACTTTTGAGATATTTGGAAGAGCATTATACAAAGAAACATAACTATGCCCGCTACATTTGGACGGTTTATGTGTTCCTTGTATGGTATAAGAAGTTTTTTAAAGAAATGTAAGAGATTAAAGTGGAGGCGCATTGAAGCGCTAGGGCCAGACATAAGTTATAGGGGATGAATATGAGTGAGGAAAATAGTAGTCAGCACTATTTTTATAGTCCTTGTATTTGTCGTTTATTTGACAATAAACACGGTAAATAACCAATTGAAGGTAAACAGCAGTGCTAATTCGGAAGTAGACTTTACAGGCATTGAGGCCATTACAAAACTCAATGTTCCGACTTATGTGAAAAGGTATGACTGGACAAAAGAAGGACAGATGAAAATAACAGAGGTTTTTATCCCTGTTCAAACAGTCAAACAATTGCCGGAACTCCCGCATGGCTGTGAAATTACTTCTTTAACAGCTATTCTGAAAACGTATGGTTATGAGGTTTCTAAAACGGAGATGGCAGATCAATATTTGCCTAAACAGTCATTTTCCACGAAGAACAATCGCCGATATGGAGCCAATCCTTATAAGGCGTATGCCGGAAACCCTAGAAGCGAGACTGGCGGCTTTTTCAGCTATGCCCCTCCAATTATTACTGCAGCGGAGAAGTATTCTGAGGTTGCGGGTGAAGAGATTCAGACCCTCGATTTAAGCGGAAGCAAGAAAGAGGACTTAATTAAACAGCTTAATAAAGGAACTCCTGTATTAGTTTGGGTAACTTTGGATCTCGGGAAGCCGAAACTAAATTATTCTTGGTATTTTCATGGTACAGGGGAGAAATTTACTGCTCCAACTAATTTACATGCTGTCGTTTTAAATGGCTATGATGAAAAAAGAGTACATGTTATGAATCCTTTAGTCGGCCAAATGACTTATGATAAAAACGCATTTTTTAAAAGCTACCAAGAGCTTGGCAGTCATGCGATGACCGTAATAGTCAAAAGTGGAAACTAAACAGTGAGAGCAAAAGAAATTCCCGCATCATCTAGATGCAGGTGAAATTTCTTTTGCTTTTCATTTTCTGATAAAGTGAAACTTCAATCAGTGGGGTTCAACGTACAGGAAGTGCTAGTGCAGACATTGTGACAGGACGCTGTGTTCTTAGTCTGCCTTCATCCCCCACTGATTGTTAGTTGCTGCCCACAGGATGTGGGTCACACAGACGTTGCCACAGGACGTGGCGTTCTTAGTCTGTGTTCCTATAATCGGGCCTTTACCGGCTGTTGATCCCCACTTGATAATTTTTGTTTTTAGCACTAATTTTTATAGTGGGGGTCTTACAGCCCGTTAATCTGCGATAGAATACGAATATAAAAATGTCATTACATTAAGAAGGATGAGACATGCAAAAGAAAAGCTTAGGCGTTATTGGTGGGATGGGGCCAATGGCCACATCTGTCTTTTTTGAAAAGGTTATTGAAAATACGGTGGCGAATTCTGACCAGGAACATATTAATATGGTTATCCTAAACCATGCGACATTACCTGATCGCACAAGTGTAATTATAAACAAGAAAGAAGAGTTATTTCTAAACGCAGTTGCCAAGGATATGAAGCTTCTTGAAGCGGCATGCGTTGAACACATTGCCATACCATGCAACACCTCCCATTTTTTCTATAATCAAATGCAGGAAATGACGAGCATCAAGATTATTAATATGGTAGATGAAACTTGTAAAGAAATTCATCGAAAACATGGAGATCATAGCAAGGTCGCGATACTAGCTACTAACGGGACAGTTAGCAGCGGCATCTATAGACAGGGATGTCAAAACTATAAGATGGAATTACATATCCCTGATGAGGTCTCTCAAGAGCAAGTAATGAATACAATATATAATATAAAAAGTGATTTGAAGGTAGATACTGCTGCAATTGAACAAATCATTATGGATCTTATATATAGAGAAAATTGCTGCTGTGTTATTCTTGCTTGCACTGAACTATCATGCATGGACTTAAGTGATGATGTCATGAAATATTGCATCGATGCAATGGATGTTCTTGTTGAAAAGTCGATTGAATATTCCGGTGGCATTGTTAAGAATTCAATGAAGTGGGGCAAGCCTTAATCCTTTTGCTTGTGATGTTTAATAGGAACGTTGAATCTTTAAAGGGAGGGATTAATCTTGAAATTAAATGAAGCGGAAAAGTTTAGAGAGTTTTTGAAAGAATCTTTTGGTGATGGAGTCAACATTAGAGAATTAAGGTTATCTGATGAGGAAACAGAATACATTAAAAGAATTTATCCAAAGGCTAGTTTAAATAAAAGCATCCCAACTGAAGCTCCTGACGGAAAGAGATGGTATAAAGTATCCCTTCAGCCTCCTAAGAACGACAGAGAATTACAAGTAAATGATCATCTGGCAGCCATTCAACAAGAAAATCTGCGATTGAAGCGAGAACTTGAAAGGTTAAAGAAAGATAAAAGACGAGCCGAATAATGACTTTTGAAAAATATTATAGATTCAAATATGCTGCCGCCAAGTTTTGCTTGGCGGTTTTTTATGTTTGGAGCCCACTTTATTCGACAAAAAGCACATTCTCTTGAAATATATTTGTAATAATTTTCGGGATTAATTTTTGAACGGACAATGTTATAATATAAAATGTGCGATTATGGGACAAAAAATGACCAATATTGCGAAATTCTTCCATCAATCTCTTTTATGAAATTCTACAATCAGTTACAATTTTCAACATTATTAGTTTTCATACATAATTTTGTATCATTGCAGATTGGAAGATAAAAAGATTAACAGAAATAATTTACATACTGACATGCAAGAAAAAACGAATTAGGTACATAGAAGGGAGAAACGGAACAAAATGAAACGGAAATTTCTCATTCTAGGAATTGGAATCATCGTTGGGCTTGGCAGCTTATTTCCTCCGGTTTCTAATACAGCATACGCAGTCCAAGTGAATAAGCAGCTGGAAAATAAAAAGAAGGATATACAAAACAAACGCTCAACCATTCAATCTGAAATTAATGAAACTCAAGATAAAGTGAATGAAATCAATGCTGAACAGGCAGCTACGACAGCCGAAATTAAAAAATTAGATTTTGCCGTTGCGGATACAAATAATCAAATTCGAGAAAAAGAAGCGCAAATTGAAGAGGCACAACTAGAAATTAAGAGGCTCCAAGAGGAAATCGCCATCCTAAAGGAGCAGATTAAGAAACGGGACGAGCTTCTCAAGGAACGTGTTCGCTCTATTCAGGAAAATGGCGGGGTCATCAACTATGTAGATGTTCTCCTCGGTGCACAAAGCTTTGGCGATTTTATTAATCGTGTAAGTGCTGTAACGACCTTTATGCAGGCCGACAGGGATTTGCTGAAAACTCATCAAGACGACAAGGCAGCCCTTGATCTGAAAGAAGCTGAAATGAAGCAGCAGCTTGAAGAATTAAGCCAGAATAAGGCACAGCTTGAGGAAATGAAGAAAAAGTTAGAAGGTCAAGTAGCTGAGAAGAATAAGCTTCTTGCTCATTTAAATGAACAGGAAGAAAAAATGCATGAGGAGCTTCATGAGCTTGAAGATCAAGCTGGGCTTCTTGCAGCACAAGAAAAGGCCATTAAAAAAGAAATAGAAGCTTGGAATAAGAGACAGCGTGAGCTTGAAGAACAGCGGAAAAGGGCAGCGGCAAGCGGATCATCCGTTGGGCCTATGCCAACTATTTCAAACGGAGCTTTCATGAATCCAACAACAGGCAGACTTACATCTCACTTTGGCCAACGCTGGGGAGCGTTCCATTCGGGGATTGATATTGGGAAAGGCGGCCGTGGGGGATCGATACCAATCGTTGCAGCAGCAGCAGGTTCAGTCATTCGTGCGAATTACGATCGAAGCTATGGAAATGTCGTGATGATCACACACGTTATCGATGGACAAGTAATGACGACTGTATATGGACACATGGAAAGTCTTAGTGTTTCAAACGGCACCCGTGTTGAAAAGGGACAAATGTTAGGCTATATGGGTAGTACGGGTCATTCTACCGGACCACATCTTCATTTCGAAATCCATCATGGCCCATGGAACGGGAGCAGAACGAACGCAGTAAATCCACTTAAATATGTTTCTTATTGATAGATAATCTTAAGATTGAGAGAATGCAAGAAGTTCTTGTGTACTCTCAATCTTTTTTTTTGAAAGAAATAATGTTTGTAGGCCCAAATTAATAAGCCATTATATTTAGAAATTAATCTTCAGTAGATGGTATTGCGTTTATTTAGGTTTAAAATAGTGGGAAAAAAGAAGGAAATTCACCTTTTTTGTCGAATTATTCGTATAATTGGGTCAACTATACTAATTTTGAAATGGGGAGGGGGAGGCTTATGAAGATTATTAAAAATTTTAAAATAAAAAACAAGCTATTTATTTTAATTATAACTTCCATCATATTTCTTATGACGATTAGCGCCATTGGTTATGTATACATGAGTCAAATGTCTAATAATACGAAGGAAATGTATACGGAACGGTTAATCCCAATAAAAAATATTAATCTTATACGGAATAACAATCGTGCGCTTGATTCTTATGTACTAGAATTAATAATAACGGATGATAGAGCAAAGCAGGTTGATTTAGAAACAAAAATTAATGAGAGATTTGAGCAAAACAATCAGCTTATGAAGGAATATGAAGCGACTGAATTGGATGGGGATGAAAAGCAAAACTTCACACATCTTCAAGAGCATCTGAAAGCTTACGAAAGAGAGCTTAATGGAATTGTTGATTTGGCTTTAGCAGGTAAGCGGGAGCAGGCCTATTTGGCGTATTCTACACAGCTTAATAGTGTTAGGGTTTCTGTTAGCGGATATTCAGATGTAATTAGCGACAGCAATATTAAAGCATCTGAACATTTAAATCAGGTCAATGAAGAAATGAAGAACCAGGCAACGATGATCATGCTATTTGTTTCTTTACTTGCGGCTATCCTCTTTACAGGCATTGGATGGGTCATTATTAATCTTATAACGAAGCCCGTGAAGGAAATTCAGAATCTTATGTCAAAGGCTGAAAAGGGCGATTTTACTATACAAGGTAAAATTGATTCCAAAGATGAAGTTGGACGATTAACGGAATCATTTAACAGCATGATAAACGGAATTCAAGGGCTGATCAAACAAGTTTCCCTGACATCTGAACATGTTGCTGCTTCCGCTGAAGAGTTAACAGCAAGTACAGAAATGACAAACAAAGCAACAGAGCATATTGCAAGGACTATTCAAGAATTAGCAGAGGGTACAGATCAGCAGGTTCATAGTGTTGGAGAAACAAAGAAAACTATTAATGAAATGTCTGATGGTGTTCGTCAAATAGCTGGTAATGCGCAAAATGTGTCCGATGCGGCATTAATTACCTCTGAAAAAGCATCTGAAGGAAATGAAACCATTTCAAATGCTATTCTCCAAATGAATTCAATCAATCAAACCGTCTCTTTATTAGGAGATACGATTAAGGGGTTAGGAGAACGGTCAAAGGAAATCGGATCTATTATCGAGGTGATTACAGATATATCAGCTCAAACAAACCTTCTTGCCTTGAATGCGGCAATTGAAGCTGCTAGGGCAGGGGAAAGCGGACGAGGATTTGCTGTTGTAGCTGATGAAGTTCGAAAGCTCGCAGAACAATCAGCTGGGTCAGCTCAAAAAATTTCAACATTAATTACCTCCATCCAAAGTGAAACACAATCAGCTATTTTATCAATGGAACAAGCTTTTACTGAGGTAAATGAGGGAATTGGAATCGTAAATACAGCAGGAGAATCATTCCAGCAAATTCAAAGTGCTGTTAAAGAGGTAGCTAGTGATATACTTGATGTCTCATCGGCTGTCCAGCAAATGGCTGCAAGTTCAGAGCATATTCTTAATGCGATTAATATCGTGAATGAAGTCGCGGCCACAGCTGTAACCGGAACAGAGGAGGTTTCATCTGCAACCGAAGAACAGCTCGCATCCATGGAAGAAATAGCTGCGTCTTCCCTTGCTTTATCGAAAGTGGCAGAGGAATTGAAGCTGTTAATTGGAACCTTTAAAGTGTAGATCTGTAAAAGTGAAATAAAGAAAAGGAATATAAAACGTTAAAAAGCCCGAATCTAGGCAGGTTAGACATTGCCAAAGATTCGGGTTTTGCCATATCGGTTATTTGCTGCCAGGTGCGGGCTGGTCAACACCTTTTACCCGATGACGATGGCCATCGCTTTCAGTTGTATAGAAGTCATAATAATGAACATGCATGCCATTGCCGACAGGGATTGCAGGGCCTGAATAAGCTTTGTAATGGTGATTATGACCATCCTCAAAAAGGACATATCCCTCTGTATAATGAATATGATTCCCGTCCTGGGTTTGGATAGGTGGAGAAGTAATATCTAAACACTGATGGACATGTCCGTCACTAACAGAAGTATAATCTACAGAACCATGATTATGATGAGGCACAAAGCCTAGCTTAAAATCATCTTTTCCTACTCTATTCAACGCACTCACCCCAAAAATAATATTTTTCCCTCTAAATGTATATGCACATAAATTGGATAATAATTCTTGAGAAGTTGTAAACAGATCTTAATTTGGAATTAATGGAAGGATTAAATTATGGATGGAGGAGAAGTGGGGGAAATAATTAAAAGTTATTTTTGCATAATAGTTAAACATGATTAAAGATGTTAATCAAGCGATTGATTAATACGTTATTTTTCAAATTCAATCAAACGTTTGATTAATGATCCGTGCTTACAGCCCCAAGCAATTAAAAATTAATTAAACGTTTGTTTAAAGGCTGAAATCTGGATATTAATTAAACGTTTGATTAATAAATTCTTGGTCAAAATTCACGTGTTTAATAAAATATGGAATATTTTTTAGTATGTAACAGAGTGCAAGGTTATTTCGAGCATTAAGGACAAGTTCTGCTAAAGACGATGACGATTTGTTTTACACTTAAATAAAGCACTGCTTATAAATAAATTACCACTTTGATTAGCGGTGAAAATAGCATACCCTCAGAGGATTATGAACTGAGTACTTTAAAATGATGAGTGAACAATAACGGAACCATAGTCCGCTTTAAATTTTTTCGGACACTCATTACGCTATTTACTAAAAATCCCGCTCCTTCCAAATGCAAGCGGACCCCAGTGTCGTTAATCGATGAAAATCATACAAAATTTATCCATTTTAACCCTAATAGAGGATCCTAAGTCCGATAAACTATGAAATAAAGGCTATTTTGCAAAATAGCGTGACCATAGTCCGCCAATTTGCTCACCCTGAACAATTCTATACGCTTTTTACTTCCTATTTCCATTTAGTATTTTAATATTCATACAAAATCAAGGGTAGTTTGGTCTCCTATTTACAATGTTTCTTCACAAAAACAGAACCACTCATTATTTAGACCCCCCTCTAAATAATTTCTTACAATAACAAATAATTTCCACTAGAATTTCAATCAAACGTTTGTTTAAATGGCTTTTTTCAAAATTTAATCAAACGTTTGATTAGCCGTTTAATGCAACAGCCCCAAGGAGTTGAGGGTTTAATTAAACGTTTGATTAATTAGGTTTTATTCGGATTTAATTAAACGTTTGATTAATAAATAAATCCATTGAATAAATTATCGTAATTGAAGGGTTTTTGAATAATTAATTTATCGCGTTTTTGGTCTCGTTATATTTCGCTGATGAGTCCCCATTACAGCCTCCTCTTAATAATTTCTTACAATAACAAATAATTTCCACCAGAATTTCAATCAAACGTTTGTTTAAATGGCTTTTTTTAAAATTTAATTAAACGTTTGATTAGCCGTTTAATGCAACAGCCACAAGGGATTGAGGGTTTAATTAAACGTTTGATTAATTAGGTTTTATTCGGATTTAATTAAACGTTTGATTAAAACTTTTTCCCGAAAATGCCATGATGCCCCCTGTATTTCGAATAATATCTTTCCACATTGGACTACTCATAATAAAGGGAAACCATTATATTTAGGAGAATAATATAATTAAACAAACGGGACATCATTCATACCATGTTTTAAGGGGTGTTTGCTATGGATATACACATACTTGGTAAGGATTCATTAGAAGCTCAGGGAATCCGCTGGATTATTGAATCACATTTAGCAGGAGTGAGGCTGAGTCAGTGGGATACTATTGAGGAGCTAATTCAGTCTGTACATAAACAGCTGCCACAGCTTGTCATAGTGGATATGGATCGATGGGGCCCCGAAAGTGAGCGGCTATGTAGCCGGCTCCAGCAGCTAAAAATTCGCTGGCTGGGGATTTCTTCGGAACGGATTTTTCAAACGGCGTATCGGGCTCTCCGATTTCGGGCGGAGGATGTTTTGTTTCGCCCTTTTTCAGCAGATGACCTAGTTAAACATATTCAACAGCTTCGTTACCAAACGCGTAATGAACAACCCTTCTATTTGAATCAAACAGCTAGTAAACCTAATCCTGATATGATCGATTACCCGGACCTTTTTTTATCAGATAGAAAGTATAGCTTTCCAATCACAATGGTAGCGTTCTTAACACCTAATCCGGATACTCTTCGCCTTGTGTATGATGCCCTGCAGCGATACTCTTTTCCAGGTAACCATACATTATTTGCCCTATCCGATTTTATCCTTTGTGTTCAGGAAACGGATAAGATTGAAATTTTACAGGAGGTTTATCAATCTTTTTTAACGAAGTGGAAGGAAAGGATGGACGAGCCTTTAGCTATTGTGATTAATATCGAGTCGACCGAATTTTCTCTAAAGGCTAAATACCAGCAAACACGGCAGCTGACGAAGAGGATTTTCTTTGAAGGATACGATATTATTTTAGCGGAAAATGATCAAATGCTTTCTAGAGAATTAGACCCCTTCCTCACTCCTCTTGAACAGCGGCAATGGATTGAGATGCTGGAAAAGCAAAATATACGGGCAATTAAGGACTGGGTAGAACATGAATTTCTGACATATGAAAAGCCATACCCCGATCC
This sequence comes from Bacillus sp. JJ1532, assembly GCF_036965085.1. Classification (NCBI taxonomy): domain Bacteria; kingdom Bacillati; phylum Bacillota; class Bacilli; order Caryophanales; family Bacillaceae; genus Bacillus; species Bacillus sp. JJ1532. Next base: position 8,257 of record NZ_JBALOW010000042.1, on the reverse strand, counting down.
TGAAATGGTTCGTATTCGTCTAACAAGTGTGCTTGCCCAAATTCGCAGGCATATGAAGTCATATAATCTTCAAAGTGCAACATTAGAAGCTGCTTACCATGAAATCTTTCAGCAAATTATTCACAAACCAGTCATTTATCAAATTGTTCAAGAGCTTCTCACTTTTACTAGCCGTTTGCTTAATCAGGTTGAAGCCCAGCTTCTTCAGGAAGGTCCGCGTTCTCTAGTTGAAAAAGCAAGAGAATTAATAGAAGCAAATTATTGGGATGCAGGATGGAATCTAGCGGCTTGCGCTGAGGCTCTTCGAATCAATAAAAGCACACTTAGCCGGCGTTTTTCAATGGAATCAGGAATATCCTTTAGGGACCTCCTTCATCAAGTAAGAATTCGGGAAGCAAAACGCCTGCTTCAAGAAACGAATTTGCCCTTAGAGGAAGTAGCAAGATTAACGGGCTATTCCCATCAAACGTACTTTAATTCTAAATTCAAGCAGTATGAATCCTGTACACCGTCAGCATACCGCAGCGGTTATAGTAATTTCTAATATGTTATTGAAAATCATCAAGCTAATGAAACATTTTATAAAAAACAGTAATAATATAAAAATCAGTGCAATAAAGTATAAGATTATCATTATTTTATAAATAGTTATCTGAAATTTCCCTATACAATAAAAATATAAACAAAGGGAGGTAAAGATAATGAAAACAGTTGCAAGTGAAAAGGTTGTACGTTACCGAGGAACAGAATTGAATACAAAGGGCTGGCAGCAAGAAGCGGCACTTCGTATGCTTATGAATAACTTGGATGCTGATGTTGCTGAGCGCCCGGAGGATCTCGTTGTATATGGAGGAATAGGCAAAGCCGCGCGAAACTGGGAATGCTTTGATGCCATTGTAAAATCCTTAAAAGAACTCGAAAATGATGAGACCTTACTTATTCAATCAGGAAAGCCAGTTGCTATTTTTAAATCACATACAGATGCACCGAGGGTTCTTCTTGCAAACTCTAACATTGTCCCTGCCTACGCGAATTGGGATACTTTCCATGAACTCGATAAAAAAGGTCTAATGATGTATGGGCAAATGACAGCAGGCAGCTGGATTTATATTGGTTCACAAGGGATTGTTCAAGGAACCTATGAAACGTTTGCTGAGCTTGCAAAGCAGCATTTTAATAATTCACTGAAAAATACGATTACCGTAACAGCTGGACTTGGAGGAATGGGTGGCGCTCAGCCTCTTGCGGTTACGATGAATGGCGGCGTTTGTATTGGGATTGACGTTGATGAAACGAGAATTGACCGTCGAATCGAAACTCGTTATACAGACGTAAAAACAGATTCTCTCGATAAAGCAATTCAGCTGGCACAGGAAGCTAAGTTAGCTGGCAAGGCTCTATCCATTGGCTTAATCGGAAATGCATCAGATATTTTACCAGAAATGATTGCAAAAGGATTTATTCCAGATGTTTTAACAGATCAAACGTCTGCTCACGATCCACTGAACGGCTATGTTCCTTCAGGAATGTCATTAGAAGCAGCTGCAGAATTACGACAAGCAAATCCAGAGGAATATGTGAAGCTTTCCAAGGCGTCAATGGCAAAGCATGTTCAGGCGATGCTTGATATGATGGAAAAGGGCGCGATTACATTTGATTACGGCAATAATATTCGTCAGGTTGCGAAGGATGAAGGAGTAGAAAATGCATTTGCGTTCCCTGGGTTCGTTCCAGCCTATATCCGTCCACAATTCTGCGAAGGAAAAGGACCTTTCCGCTGGGTAGCTCTTTCTGGCGACCCTGAGGATATTTATAAAACAGACGAGGTAATTCTGCGTGAATTTAGCTATAATACCCATCTTTGCAACTGGATCCGGATGGCTCGTGAAAAAATTCAATTCCAAGGCCTTCCATCCCGCATTTGCTGGTTAGGCTACGGAGAGCGTGCACGATTTGGAAAAATCATCAACGATATGGTAGCAAGAGGTGAATTAAAGGCGCCGATTGTGATTGGACGTGACCATCTTGATTCTGGTTCAGTAGCTTCACCGAACCGTGAAACAGAAGGAATGAAGGATGGATCAGATGTTGTAGCTGACTGGCCAATTTTGAATGCGATGATTAATGCAGTTGGCGGCGCAACATGGGTTTCTGTCCACCATGGCGGTGGCGTTGGCATGGGCTACTCACTGCATGCAGGTATGGTTATTGTTGCAGATGGAACGAAGGAAGCTGAAGCCCGCCTTGAGCGTGTGTTAACAACTGACCCAGGTATGGGAGTTGTCCGACATGTCGATGCAGGTTACGAGCTGGCAGAGGAAACAGCGCGTGAAAAGGGCGTCAATATTCCGATGTTAAAAAAAGGGAATGAATAAGTATGGTAAAACCGATTTGGATTAAACATATTACGCAGCTAGCTACGCTTTCTTCGGAAGTTAAGGGACCGCGTTCTAGGGAAGCGATGTCTGAGCTAGGATTAATAGAGGACGGAAGCCTATGGATTGAAGATGGTGTTGTTCAGGCTGTTGGGACTACGAAGGAACTTGAAAAGCTTTACGCCGCAAGGGTACAAGATGCTGAAATTGTAGATGCTGCTGGGCACTTAGTTACCCCAGGGCTTGTTGATCCACATACACATGTTGTTTATGGCGGCAGCCGTGAACGTGAATTTGAAATGCGTCTTGAGGGCGCAACTTATATGGACATTATGAATGCGGGCGGCGGGATTCATGCGACGACCCGCATGACCCGTGAAGCATCTGAAGAAGAATTGATTGAACAAACAACACACAGACTTAATTCTTTCTTAAAGCATGGTGTGACAACTGTGGAAGGAAAAAGCGGCTATGGGATGAATCTTGAAACGGAATTGAAGCAATTAAGGGTGATGAAAAAGCTGCAGGAATCTCATCCTATTGATCTTGTTCCGACCTTTATGGGGGCGCATGCGGTTCCGTCTGATTTTAAAGGAAGAGAAGATGAATTTGTTGATCATTTAATTGAAGAAATGCTGCCTATAGTAGCAGAGGAAAAGCTAGCAGAGTTTAATGATGTTTTCTGTGAAAAGGGTGTTTATACTCCGGAACAATCAGAGCGTATTTTAGAAGCTGGGAAACGATTAGGCCTAATTCCTAAAATACATGCGGATGAAATTGAACCGTATAGCGGGGCGGAGTTAGCGGCCAAGGTTGGTGCCATTTCAGCTGAGCATTTATTGAAGGCATCAGACGAGGGCATTCAAGCAATGGCCAAATCTGGAACGATTGCTTGCTTACTGCCGGCGACTGCCCTTTACTTGCGTGAACAGGCAGCGGCAGGAAGAAAAATGATTGATAAAGGTGTTGCAGTTGCCATTTCTACTGACTGCAATCCAGGATCTTCACCAACTACTTCTATGCCGCTCGTTATGAATCTAGCATGCATCTCTATGAGACTAACACCTGCCGAAAGCTTAACAGCAGCAACCTATAATGCAGCTTGTGCGATCAATCGTCAGGAAAAGATCGGGTCTTTGGAAGTTGGCAAACAAGCAGACATCGTTCTCTGGAATGTTAAAAGCTATCAAGAATTGCAATATTTATTCGGCGTCAACCATGTGAAATCAGTGTGGAAAAAAGGCGTTCAGGTGGTGTAAGAAATATGAAAGAGAATTGGTTTCAAAAGCCGGAATGGTCTTGGAATAAAGGAGAAGGAGAGCCCACTTATGTTCATCATTGGGTTCGTCCTCTTCATGAAATGAAGGAAAAGCCTGATCTGATTTTATATGGGGCACCGATTTCACGGTCCTCTATAAGCGTATCTGGCGCCTCCTTGTATCCGACTGAATTTCGGCGGATGTGGAAAGGCTTTGCCACCTATAATTTAGATGAGGATGTGGACTTATCTGCCTATCGTGTGGCAGATGCGGGCGATGTTGCCATGCATACAACTGATATTTTGTTATCCCATCAGCGCATCCAATCCTCTACAGCATCAATAGTGGAGGCTTACCCGGAAACGGTAACGTGCATGATAGGCGGTGACCATTCCATAACTGCCTGCTCTATTCGCGGGATTAAGGATGCTTTTCCAAGTGAAACGATTGGGATTTTGCAGTTAGATACCCATCTTGATGTAAGAGATCCTGCTGAACTCGGACCAGCCAATGGGACACCTATCCGGCAATTAATTGATGGCGGCATCGTAAAAGGGGAACATGTTTTTAATATCGGACTGCACGGTTATTTTAATGGAAAGCCGCTAGTTGATTACGCAAAAGAGCATCAGATTCAAATGGTGACTTTAAAGCAGGCACGTAAAAATGGAATGATCAAAACCATTCAGGCTGCCTTAACAAAACTATCAGATCAAGTTGACCGCATTTACGTAACTGTTGATATGGATGTGCTAGATATATCCCTAGCACCAGGTGTACCTGCATCAACTCCAGGTGGAATGACAGCTATTGAATTATTTGAAGCCTTATTGGAAATCGGACAGAATCCAACTGTAAAGCATATTGATTTTGTTTGTTTAGACCCAAGTAAGGATTCCGCTGTGGCAGAAACGGTTAAGACAGGGGTATATGCGTGGATGCAGTTTGTGACGGGGCTAGTAAAAAAGGTCAAGTAGGATTAATAGCATAAATTGATTTTACGAGAAATGGGATCATCTCCTATTTCTCTTTTTATGCGGCCTAGTAATCTATTGGAAGTACCAAATTGACATCCAATATCGGGTTTTGTATAGTAAGTGGCGAGGATTATGATGGGAGTGAATCATTTGATTTCAAACTCTGAATTACAAAATTTAGATCTTATTGATTTAATAAGTGAACGTCATAGCTTGGTCCGAAGAATTTCAGAGAAAGCCTGGAACGATAAAAGTGAGATTTATATCTCAAATTCTGAATGGTATATTATGGCCAGGATTTATAAAAAGAGACCTACTATTTCTTATGTTACAAAAAATGTAAATATTTCTCGCCAGGCGATCCATAAGTTTATTAAAAATCTTTCTGCCAAAGGATTAGTGGAAGTCCATAATGTAGAAAACAACAAAAAAGAGAAGTGTATCCAGCTAACAGCCTTAGGTGAAGAATGCTACGAAAAAAACGAAGCCTTGAAAGCCCAGCTTGAGAATAAAATTGCTGAAAAAATAGGCACTGATCAAGTAAATATGCTTAAAAACTTATTAAAATTAGAATGGGACATTTAAAAGCTAAAAAGAAACTAAAACCCCTCGCTTTGTTAATCTTGTTAACGAAGCAGGGGTTTTTTTAGATCAAAGCAGTCAATATGGAGAAGAATTTATCTATTCAGTTCCCTTAATCAAGTTTATTACCATTTCATTTACCGCATCAAAAGTAAGATTCAATGAAATAGCTAATTCTTTAAACAAAATATTTTGTGTAGAGTTCAAAAGTTTACGATCTTGTTCATAAAGTTTTTTTTCGTTCAGCTCATATTCTATTTTTTTCCTCATCAACGTGTTAACCACTTTAGCAATTTCTTTTCGATCACCAGCATGTACAATTTCACAATAGTCATTGTAACGCATGTTTGCATGTTCAATCCACTTTACCCCTGGATCTTTAAAAGATTCAAGTATTTCATTGGCTTCCTCTTTACGAATTAGTTCAAGCATGACTACTTTATCATTATCTACAGGAGTACTTATCGTTAATTGATGATCATTTTCCATGGGGTGTAATACATAATACGGTCTTGTAATACCTGCAACTGTTTTTTCACAAATATCATCAATTTTACAAATGCCATGTGCGGAATAGATGATTAAATCTCCAATATTAAACATTTGTTCCTCCTCAGATATATTGTCAACTAAGTTAATAATAACTTAACAAAAAAATATTGTCAATTTGGTTGACATTAAGAAAAAATTTTTGATATATTTATGAACATTCGGCTGGTATGCAGGAGGTTACCACGAAAATGGATACAAAATCGCTGATAATCGACATCGCGACAACGATTTTCCAACAAAAAGGAATTAAGGGTGTTGGGTTTATTTAATTTAAAAGGAGATAAAGAGATTTTTATGAATACACAAATTCAAGTGAAAAATCCAAAGATAATGGCATTTATCTTAATGTTTGGTGCATTTATTGGATTATTTGGTGAAACAGCATTAAATATGGCATTATCAAATGTTATGGAGCAATTTTCTATTACAGCTGCAACTGCACAATGGCTAACAACAGGATATTTATTAGTCTTAGCCATTTTAGTGCCGATTTCAGCACTGTTAATGAAATGGTTTACGACTAGACAATTAGTTATTGGGGGACTTATTATTTCGCTGTTGGGAGCGATTTTAGCAGCGTTATCCTTAGATTTTACGATGTTATTAATTGGCCGTTTAGTTCAAGCCATCGGAACAGGTATTCTGATACCGGTTATGACGAGCGTTCTTTTGATTATTTTCCCTGTTCATAAACGTGGAGTTGTAATGGGGCTTATGGGGCTTGTTATTACATTAGGCCCAGCCTTAGGACCAACACTTTCAGGGGTTATTATTAGTACATTGGGCTGGCATTATATTTTCTGGATTAGTGCTATTTTATATGTATTATTGACACTTTTTGCTGTAGCTAAGATTGTAAATGTTTCGGAAATTACAAAACCTAAAATCGATGTTTCATCAGTTGCTTTATCAACAATCGGTTTTGGCGGATTAATTTACGCGTTGGCAACGATGGCAGAAGCAAGCTTCTCATCTCCTAAAGTATGGGCACCATTACTTGTAGGGATTATCGCACTTCTATTATTTGGTATTCGCCAAATGAAAATGCCTCAGCCGATGGTTAATTTACGTGTGTTTAAGTATCCTATGTTTACATTGGGAACAGCGATGATGTTTCTTGGTATTTTAATGATTTTAGCTACTGGAATTTTATTGCCTATGTATCTAAAGGGTGCTTTATTATATAGTGCGATGGTGGCTGGTTTATTATTACTTCCTGGTAATGCCGTCAACGTGGTTATGTCACCGATTGTTGGGACTCTATTTGATAAATTTGGCCCACGTGTTTTTGTCATTATTGGTTCTATTGTTATCTTGATTGCAAATCTCATGTTTGCGTCCGTAATCTCATCAACAACACCTGCTTGGCAGATAATCGTAGCATTTATGATCTTCTTCTTTGGGATAACGATGGTAATGATGCCATCACAAACAAATGCACTTAATCAATTACCGCGTGAATTATATGCAGATGGATCAGCGGCTATGAATACATTGAACCAAGTAGCCGGGGCAGCAGGTACAGCTATCGCGATTACTTTATTTACTGCTGGTCAAAGCGGATATGTGATTGATGTTCCAAATGCTTCCCAACCAGAGGTATTAGCTGCTGGAATAAAATATACCTTCTCCTTTATTACTGGGATTTCTGTAGTTGGGTTAATATGCTCTTTATTTGTAAAAAAATCAAGTGCAGTAAAGGAAAAATCCCCAGCTGCGGTGAAAGCAACAGAAGCAGTACGCGGGTAATAGAATTTCCACTAAGTATCTTTTAAAAGGATATAACAGCTTTTTTCAAATGCTAGAATAGTTTCGAGAAACCATTCGTACAGGTGTTATTTTACGAATGGTTTCTTTTTTCATGAAGAAATAATTTTTTTCGCAATATTATTTATAATGTCTCCTCTGCTCAGAACACCAATGACGCGGCCAGCCCCATTGACTACGGGGAGTTTTTTATAATGATGCCTGGATAATAATCGAATTGTTATTTCAAAATCATCATCAGGTGATACAAAGAGGAGATTTCTTTTTGTCATAATTTCTTTTACTTGTGTATCCAACTTTTCTTTTATTACATCCTCAATTTCCCCATCTTCTATTATATAAACAAGGCCAGCAATACCTATGGGCTTTGGAGACAGGTAGCGTAATATGTCTCCATCTGATACCATACCGACCAAATGACCTTTATCATCAACAACTGGTACACCGCCAATTCGATTGGAATTGAGTAAAGTTAACAATTCCTTGACAGTATTCGAAGGTTTAACAGTAAAAACTTTTGTAATCATAAAGTCTCTTACTTTCATAATAAATCCCTCTCCTTGTATTGTAACCGCATACATTTTTATCTTAACATAATGTTCCCTATCCTTGTAATGATGGAATTTGTCTATTCTATATATTAAAAAAATCACCTACAGCCACTGGTTCCCGCTCCAAGGGTTTTGAGCGGTGAGCGGTTATCATCAGCCCGTTTAGGTGCACGCCCCCGTCCAAAATAGCCCAT